>CAINAY010000092.1 GCA_903846425.1 uncultured Noviherbaspirillum sp. | reverse complement strand
CGGACAAGCTTTACAAGATTACGCCGCAAATTGCGCAGCCGCTGCCACCGCTGATGACACGCTAACCTTAATTACCTTACCCAAACTCGATTGGGCCGCGCAAAAAAGTGCTTGGGTTACTGCTTTGCAGCGCGCCGCTGTGTATATCGATATACCTGTCGTTGAGCGGCCTCAGCTCGCTAACTGGATAGGCCAGCGCTTAGCGGCCCAAGGACAAAGCGCCGACAAGCTGTCACTCGACTTCATGGTGGAACGTGTCGAAGGCAATTTACTGGCAGCTCATCAAGAGATTCGTAAACTTGGGCTGCTGTATCCTGAAGGCAGACTGAGTGCCGAACAAGTACAAGACGCTGTTTTGAATGTAGCGCGCTATGACGTGTTTAAGCTTTCCGAAGCAATGCTGTCGGGCGATGTTAGTCGACTGGTGCGCATGCTCGAAGGCCTTAAAGGTGAAGGTGAGGCCTTACCCCTCGTGCTGTGGGCAGTAGCCGAAGAAATACGAATTCTGCTGAAGTTGAAATTAGGCGTGAATGATGGACGACCACTCGCAGTATTAATGAAGGACTATCGCATCTGGGGCCCACGCGAGCGCTTGATACCGAATGCGATAGCACGCGTCACACTCAGCACCTTACAAACAGCGATGCATGAATCGGCTCAGATTGATAAATTGATTAAAGGCTTACGAGCGCGAGCATTCGCCGGTGATCCTTGGGATGCTTTATTGCAGTTAGCAATGCGAATCGCACGATAAAAAATTCGATACAGGAATTTAGTCATGGATATTCAACACTACATGAACACCTTAGGTCAGTCGGCACGTAAAGCAGCACGTGCCATGGCCAAAGCCAATACCGCCTCAAAAAATCGTGCGCTGGAATTAATCGCGCAAGCGATACGTCGCGATGCGGCACTACTCACCGCCGCCAATCAAAAAGATGTAGAACAAGCGCGTAGCAATGGCTTGGCTGCCGCCATGATTGACCGATTGACGCTGTCGGAGAAAGCGATTGCCACCATGGCCGAAGGCTTGGAACAAATCGCTTCATTGCCCGACCCTATCGGTGAAATCAGCAATATGAAATATCGCCCTACTGGCATACAAGTGGGACAAATGCGTGTGCCACTGGGTGTGATTGGCATTATCTATGAAGCGCGTCCGAATGTCACCGTCGATGCAGCGGGACTGTGCATCAAGAGCGGTAACGCCACCATACTGCGTGGCGGCTCTGAGGCGATTCACTGTAATCAAGCACTGGCAAAACTCGTGAAGGAAGGTTTAGCTGGTGCAGGCTTACCTGCTGAAGCCGTACAAATCGTAGAGACTACCGATCGCGCAGCCGTGGGCGCCCTGATCACCATGCCAGAGTATGTCGATGTGATCGTGCCACGCGGTGGCAAAAGTTTGATCGAGCGCCTGATGAAAGAATCTAAAGTGCCGATGATTAAACATCTGGATGGTATCTGTCACGTGTATATCGACGACAAAGCTGATATCGCCAAAGCACTGCCAGTCACCTACAACGCGAAGTGCCACCGCTACGGCACCTGCAACACGATGGAAACCTTACTCGTTGCGCGTTCGCTCGCTGCTAAGGTATTACCTGAATTAGCTAAACTTTTTGCAGAGAAGCAGGTTGAACTACGCTGCGATCCAGAAAGTTTAAAAATTCTTTCCGGCTATGCTCATTTAAAAGCAGCGACCGAAGAAGATTGGCATACCGAATACTTAGATGCCATTCTGGCCGTTAAGGTAGTTGCCAATGTCGATGAGGCGATTGATCACATCAATACCTATTCATCACAACATACCGATTCCATCATCACTGAAGATTACACACATGCCATGCGTTTTTTGCGTGAAGTTGATTCCGCCTCCGTCATGGTGAATGCCTCCACCCGCTTTGCTGATGGCTTTGAATATGGACTCGGTGCGGAGATTGGTATCTCTAACGATAAATTACATGCGCGCGGCCCAGTAGGATTAGATGGCCTGACCTCACTCAAATATGTCGTTTTAGGTCATGGCGAAGTGAGGGTATAAGCATGCTGTGGATTAAAGCTCTACATATTGTATTTGTCGCTTCATGGTTTGCGGGTTTGTTTTATCTACCTAGAATTTTCGTTAACCTGGCGATGGAAACCAATCCTGTAGTTAATGAACGTCTGTTGATCATGGCGCGCAAGCTGTATCGCTTTATGACATTGTTAATGATTCCGGCG
>CAINAY010000091.1 GCA_903846425.1 uncultured Noviherbaspirillum sp. | reverse complement strand
TCAGGTGAATCGACCTTAGTAATTTCTGAAATCTGACCCACATCCAAACGCGCCGCTACGCGCGGAAGAATATTTTTGCCGTAAGCCGTAGCTGGTGCGAGTACATGCGTGTAGTTAGTAGCCAGCGCCAGTGCTTGCTCAGCAATATTCTCAGCCAGACCATCGGCAAATTGCGCGCCTTCGGCGATCAAAACTTTAGTCACTCCTGCAATCTGCGCAGCAGCCGCAGCCGCCGCATCACAGTCGTGACCAGCAATTAAAATATGAACTTCATTACTGCATTGAACAGCGGCGGTAACAGTGTTCAGGGTGCTCGCTTTAAGCGAGGCATTATCGTGTTCAGCGATGACAAGTGCGGCCATGACGTAGTGTCCTTGTTAAATTCAGATGACTTTTGCTTCGTTCTTCAACTTCGCAACCAGAGTTGCGACATCCGGCACCATGGTGCCAGCTGAACGTTTAGCCGGCTCGGAAACTTTGAGCGTTTTTAAGCGCGGTGTGACATCCACACCCAGGGCATCGGGTTGAATCACATCGAGTGTTTTTTTCTTCGCCTTCATGATGTTTGGCAGAGTCACATAACGTGGCTCGTTCAAACGCAAATCAGTCGTGACGATGGCAGGTAACGTTAGCGAGATCGTTTCAAGACCACCATCCACTTCGCGAGTAACAGTCGCTTTATCGCCATCGACAGTTACTTTGGAAGCAAACGTCGCTTGCGGCCAACCAAGCAGTGCTGCCAGCATTTGACCGGTTTGATTGCAATCATCGTCAATGGCTTGCTTACCCAAAATAATGAGTTGTGGTTGCTCTTTATCAGCGACGGCTTTCAACAGCTTGGCCACTGCTAACGGCTGCAAATCCACATCGGTTTCGACCAAAATAGCGCGATCAGCACCAATCGCCATGGCAGTTCGCAAGGTCTCCTGACATTGCGTAACACCACATGACACAGCAATCACTTCTGTGGCTTTGCCGCCTTCTTTCAGACGCATCGCTTCTTCAACAGCGATCTCATCGAAGGGATTCATCGACATCTTGACGTTGGCGATATCCACACCACTGCTATCGGATTTAACGCGCACCTTCACGTTGTAGTCGACCACGCGTTTGACGGGTACCAGTACCTTCATAACTATCCTTGGGATGAATTGAATTGCCTGACCTGCTCAGTGAAACCCTGAGCCGCCAGATTGACGTTAACGTAAACCGAGATTATAGGGAATAACGCAACTCTGCGCAAAAATCACGCACGGTCGTTCGTTTATTTTCTACGTAGGAAAAAGGTAAATTCAGCGTCCAGTTCTGCATGCGATAGCAATTCATTACCCGTTTGGCGAGCAAAGGCATTGAAATCCCTGACTGAGCCCGGGTCGGTTGCTATTACTCGTAGAACCTCGCCGGTTTGCATGTCGTTCAGCGCTTTTTTTGCTTTCAGTATTGGCAACGGGCATTTCATCCCACGCGCATCGACATCTTTCTGAAATTCCATTCCTTACCCTTTGCAAAACCACTTAGCAAAATTTTAATCTGTGAAGACAACGTGCGCTTGATTCGTTTGATTTATTTTATTCAACTCTCGTCAATCGTTCGAGGGTGCCTCTTGGCCCCAATCGATGAATTCAGGCTCCAAGCCACGAGCGCGCATCCAATCTGCCATCGCATAGCCGGTTCCGGCGCGCCAGGGTTTGAGTTTTTCGGGTGAAATCAACCGATACTCCACCAGCTCTGGTGAAAGACGAATTTCGCCCTCAGCCTGAACGTGGTACGCGATGATCAACTCATTCTTACGCAGAAATTCATACACGCCGATCAGCTCAATTTTGCTCGCTTGCAGACTGGTTTCTTCATGCAGTTCGCGCGCGATACCTTGCTCGGGTGTTTCACCGCGCTCCATAAAACCAGTAATCAACGCAAAATTCTTTGGCCCCCAGGCCGCATTGCGAGCCAACAAAATTCTATTTTCGACTTCAACTAAAGCTGCAAGTACCGGTATGGGGTTATCCCAATGCGTCCAGTGACCGATCGGACAGGCTAATCGCGCTTTTTCTCCATCGGCGCCTGACTCACTGTCATGACGCATCACCAATTCACTGGCACACACTGGGCAATAACGATAGTCCATGAATTTATTTTTATAGTTTTTGTTGGAAAAATTCAGAGCTTAGTTCAGAGCTTAATTCAGAGCCTAATTAAGCACTAAAGCACTTAGGCGCTGACTCGTTCACTCACCCATTGGCTAACACCAGCCAGCGCTTTAGGTAATCCTGAAGGATCCGTTCCACCCGCTTGTGCCATATCAGGACGTCCACCGCCTTTGCCACCTACTTGTTGAGCGACGAAGTTAACTAAGTCACCGGCTTTCACTTTGGATGTTGAGTCAGCAGTCACGCCCGCAATCAAACTCACTTTGCCGTCACTTACCGAAGCAAGCACGATGGCAGCAGTTTTTAATTTATCTTTCATTTTGTCCATCACGGCGCGCAGCGTGTTCACATCAGCGTTTTCCAATGTCACTGCAAGCACTTTAATGCCATGAATATCCACCGCCTGCGCCAACAAATCATCACCCTGCCCAGAAGCCATCTTCGCTTTGAGCGCAGCTAGTTCTTTTTCGAGCGACTTCACTTGGTCTTGTACCTGCGCGATACGTTGCGTGATTTCTTCGGGTTGTACTTTAAGGGCATTCGCAGCTTCATTCACGCGCGCGGCCAGTGATTGAACTAACGCTAACGCATGCTCACCCGTGACAGCTTCTACACGCCGAATGCCTGCGGCAACGCCGCCTTCGGACACAATTTTGAATAAACCAATATCACCAGTACGCGTGACATGCGTGCCGCCACATAATTCGGTTGAGCTTCCAATACCGAGTACACGTACTTGA
>CAINAY010000090.1 GCA_903846425.1 uncultured Noviherbaspirillum sp. | reverse complement strand
GCAAGGCATGTTGGCAGGCCTGAATGCCGCTCTTCAAATACAAGAAAAAGCGCCATGGGTGCCCCGCCGTGATGAAGCCTATCTTGGTGTGTTGGTGGATGATTTAGTTACGCAAGGTGTGCAAGAGCCCTATCGTATGTTTACCAGTCGCGCAGAGTTCCGGTTGAGTTTGCGCGAAGACAATGCCGATCTCCGTCTCACAGAAATTGGTCGCAAGCTGGGCTGTGTGCCCGATGCTCAGTGGGAACAATTTGAGCGTAGGCGCGAAGCCATCGCCCGTGAGCTGGAAAGACTCAAATCCACCTGGGTTAATCCGCGCATGGTTTCCGATGCCGAGGCGGAACGCGTTTTAGGCAAGCCCATAGAAAGAGAGTATGCGCTCACTGATCTGCTGCGCCGCCCCAATGTTAGCTATAAGCAGCTGATGACTTTAACCAGTTTGGACGGTCGCCGCTTTGATCAACCTGAGCTGGATGTGGCTGTCGCCGACCAGGTTGAGATACAGGTCAAGTACGCTGGCTATATAGATCGCCAGGCGAAGGAAGTTGAGCGCCATGAACATTACGAAAATCTAGCTTTGCCAGATGACATCGATTTCATGAGCGTGCGTGCCTTGTCGATGGAGGTGCGCCAGAAGCTGACACACCATCGCCCTGAAACCTTGGGTCAGGCGTCACGCATTGCGGGCGTGACGCCGGCCGCAATTTCATTGTTGCTGGTGCATTTGAAGAAGGGCGGACTCAAACAATTGGCGGCCACCAACGATAGTTCGGACGCTGCTTGAATGTCATCCGATCGTCTCGTGCTGCGTGAGCAGTTAGTTCAGGGTGCGCAAGAGTTAGCGATAGATTTACCTGAGCCGCAGATAAAGAATTTGCTCGATTACCTGAGTCTGCTCGCAAAGTGGAATGCGGTGTACAACCTCACCGCCGTGCGTGATCCGGCGCAGATGATGACGCAACATTTGTTGGATTGTTTGACCGCATTGCCTGCTTTTGTGAATGCCTCGCGCGTATTGGATGTAGGTTCGGGTGGTGGTTTGCCCGGTGTGGTGTTGGCGATTTGGGCGCAGCATGCTCAACCGCATATGCAGGTGAACATGATTGATACCGTGAATAAAAAAACGGCCTTTCTAACGCAAGCAAAAGCTGAGTTAGGTTTGACCAATATGGTGGTGCACACCGGTCGGGTAGAGCAGTTTAACGATGAAAAAAAATTCGACGTGATTACCTCCCGCGCTTTCGCCGAGCTAAAAGATTTTGTCGAATGGTCGGGCCATTTGTTAAGTGATGGCGGCAAAATGATCGCGCTCAAAGGGCAGGCGCAAGCCAATGAGTTAAGTGGTTTGCCGGCAGGATGGGAAATCACAAAACTGGAACGAATACACGTGCCCGGATTGATAGCCGAGCGGCATTTGGTACACATAGCAAGAACCACGATTACGTAGGTCGTGTTTATTAAGTACATGTAGCACGCGCAAACTGAAGACCAATCATCTTCACTGCATAACTAGTTCATCTGACGAGACAAGCACATGGCAAAGATCTTCTGCATAGCAAACCAGAAAGGCGGCGTTGGTAAAACCACGACGGCGGTAAATCTAGCGGCCGGTTTGGCTAATCTAAAAAAACGTGTTTTGTTAGTTGATCTTGATCCGCAAGGAAATGCCACCATGGGCGCGGGCATTAACAAGGGTGAATTAAAAAGTTCGGTGTACGAAGTACTCCTCGGCATGGGAGAGTTAAAAACCGCTCGTACACATTCCGATACTGGCCATTTTGATGTTTTGCCCTCGAACCGCGAATTAGCCGGCGCCGAAGTAGAAATGGTCCAACTCGATCAGCGCGAGCAACGTCTCAAAATCGCATTAAGCAGCGTGAAAGACGAGTACGACTTCATCTTGATTGATTGCCCGCCGGCGCTCTCCATGCTCACCTTAAATGGTTTGTGTGCAGCGCACGGAGTGATCATTCCTATGCAGTGCGAATACTACGCGCTCGAGGGTTTGTCTGACCTGGTGAACACCATCAAAATTGTTCACGCAAAAATGAATCCGGATCTTCAAGTCATTGGACTTTTACGGGTGATGTTTGATCCGCGCATGATGTTGTCGCAGCAGGTATCAACGCAGCTTGAAAAACATTTTGGCGACAAAGTATTTAAAACCATCATCCCTAGAAATGTACGACTGGCAGAAGCGCCATCGTACGGCGTGCCGGGCGTTATTTTTGATGCCGGCGCGAAGGGCGCACAAGCCTACGTCGCGTTTGGCAAAGAGCTGGTAGCGCGATTAGAAAAACAGTAAAAGCGTCGCTGCGAAAAACATAACGAGCACACCACCGAATTTACTCAAGAAAGATGTTAAGCGCATGATCACCAAAAAACCCAAAGGCCTGGGACGCGGCCTCGAAGCGCTGTTGGGAGATACCACGACCGACTTTGGTACCGAGGCAACGCGAGTGACCAACGCAACGGCAACGCTGCCAGTCAAAGCACTTCAGGCCGGTAAGTATCAACCGCGTACGCGCATGGATGAAGGCCCACTAAATGAATTGGCGGATTCGATACGCGAGCAGGGTTTGTTGCAAGCGATCTTAGTGCGTCCAATTTCGGATGGTAAGGCCGGAGTAACGCATGAAATCATCGCCGGCGAGCGGAGGTTTCGTGCAGCGCAATTAGTTGGGCTGACCGAAGTCCCGGTCTTGATCAAAGAAGTCGACGACAAAGCTGCGGCAGCGATGGCGTTGATTGAAAACATGCAGCGCGAAGACCTCAACCCTCTAGAAGAGGCTCAAGGCATACAGCGCTTGATCAACGAGTTTAATTTCACTCATGAACAAGCCGCTGGCTCGGTGGGCCGTTCACGAAGCGCCGTTTCAAACTTGCTAAGACTATTAAATCTCGCCAAGCCAGTTCAAGGCATGCTGATGGCGGGTGATATAGACATGGGTCATGCGCGAGCATTGCTAGCGGTGGATTCCGCGACCCAGATTACCTTGGCCAATCAAATTGTTGGCCGGCGTTTGTCGGTGCGCGAAGCCGAAAAGTTGGTGGTTCGTAGCACCACGGGCCAAGAAACATCTAGGGGCGGTAAAACCAAAGAAAAATCACGTGACCTCGAGCGCCTAGAAGAAGAGCTGTCCGATGCGCTGGCAACCACCGTCAGTATCAAGGTTGGCGCGCGTAACAAGGGCGAGTTGGTGATTGCATTTGCTGGATTAGATCAACTGGACGGCATCATCGCTCGGCTGCGTGGAAAGTGAGTAATAAAATGCATAAAAACCAAGTCTTGGTACCGGATTTCGGGCGGGCAAGAATTTGACGCTCTGCATCAACTTCCCTTATAATCGCTGGGT
>CAINAY010000089.1 GCA_903846425.1 uncultured Noviherbaspirillum sp. | reverse complement strand
CGTTGAGTTCAAAGTGTTCTCAGGAGCGGCAACGATGGAAGGCGGTCGCGTGGTTGGACTGCGTGTACCCGGCGGTGCGAATGAGCAGGGCGGCATGCCACGTTCAGAGATCGATGCGTATACCCAATTCGTGGCGATTTACGGCGCTAAAGGTCTTGCCTATATTAAGGTGAATGACAAATCGAAAGGCCGGGACGGTCTGCAATCACCGATAGTTAAAAATATTCACGACGCTGCACTTGCACAGATTCTTGAGCGCACCGGCGCTGAAAATGGCGATCTGATTTTCTTCGGTGCTGATAAAGCCAAGGTGGTTAACGATGCTATCGGTGCGTTACGCGTGAAAATTGGTCACAGTGAATTTGGCCGTAAAAATGGTTTGTTCGATGAAGATTGGCGCCCATTGTGGGTAGTTGATTTCCCAATGTTTGAGTTTGATGAAGACGCGAATCGTTGGAATGCTCTGCATCACCCCTTCACTGCGCCAAAAGCAGGTCATGAAGATTTCATCAGTACCGCTCCGGGTAAAGCGATTGCGCAAGCCTACGACATGGTGTTGAACGGTTGGGAGTTAGGTGGTGGCTCAGTGCGTATTCATCGTGCCGATGTTCAAAGCCAGGTATTTACCGCGCTTAATATTGGTGAAGAAGAAGCGCAAGTAAAGTTCGGCTTTTTGCTCGACGCTTTGCAATATGGCGCGCCACCGCACGGTGGTCTGGCCTTTGGTTTGGATCGTATTGTCACCATGATGACCGGTGCGGAATCGATTCGCGATGTGATTGCTTTCCCCAAGACTCAACGTGCGCAGTGTTTGTTAACGCAAGCGCCGAGCGAAGTCGACGAAAAGCAGTTGCGCGAATTACATATTCGTCTGCGCAGCGTGGAGCCAGCGGTCAAGAGCTAATATTGGTGGGCACCCAACCGGTTTGGGTGCCACGCTTTTCGGTCTGTAGGACTGCGCGTGCTAAGCAGGGCATAATCACTGTGTCACTTTTGCGCGCACACTGACATGCCCGACTATAAAATTCCCGAATCCGTATTGGTTGTTATTTTTTCAGCCGACCTTCAAGTCTTGCTGCTAGAGCGGGCTGATAAGCCGGGTTTCTGGCAATCGGTGACGGGTTCTAAAGACGCCATTGATGAACCCTTGCGCGAGACCGCGATTCGCGAAGTCTTCGAAGAAACCGGTCTGCAGATCGGTAGTCCGGCCATACCTGAGTCGGCGCTAGTCGACTGGAACCTTTCCAATATTTACGAGATCTATCCCGTCTGGCGACATCGTTATGCGCCAGGTGTTACGCATAACACTGAGCATGTATTTGGTTTGCAAGTACCGAGTAAAATGACGATTACGCTGGCCGAGCGCGAGCATTTGAACCATCAGTGGTTACCTTGGCGGGCAGCAGCAGACCGCTGTTTTTCTCCCTCCAATGCGGAAGCAATTCTTCAATTACCGCAGTATCTGAACACAGGGCCCGCTACTCAGACATGAAGCTTCGTATCGTTACCTACAACATTCACAAGGGAGTGAGTACCTTAGGAGCGCGGCCGCGTATTCACGCAATCAAACAAGCGCTCACCGGCTTATCCGCTGATTTGGTTTTTTTGCAGGAAGTGCAGGGTCGCCATGATTTGCTGGCCTTGCGTCATTCGGCTAATTGGCCGCATCAAGGGCAACATGAGTTTTTAGCTGATGATCATCAGCACAGTGCCTATGGCATGAATGCGGTGTATGACCATGGCCATCACGGTAATGCTTTGTTATCGAGTTTTCCAATTACTTCCGCGCGTAATCATGATGTATCCGATCACGCATTCGAGTCGCGCGGCATTTTGCATTGTGTACTGCAAATTGAAAAAACAAAGGTGCATTGTTATGTGGTGCATCTGGGTTTGTTTGCAGGTAGTCGCTTGCGTCAGATGCAAGCATTGATTGATGCGGTTATTAGTACAGCGCCGCCTGAAGCGCCTTTGTTGATTGCGGGTGATTTCAACGATTGGACCAATGCTCTGAGCGACAGTTTGCGTAAACGTTTAAACGTGACTGAAGTGTTTGACCATCAAATCACAGCACGTAGCTTTGGTGCCTATTTGCGGCGATTGTCTGGCCGTGGTCCGCGCAAGGCGCCGGCGAGAACATTTCCAGCAGCGATGCCGGTACTGCAATTAGATCGCATTTATATGCGTGGTTTCACCGTTGAAGCCGCCAAAGTTTTACACGGTGCTAGTTGGGCGCGGCTCTCGGATCATGCACCTATCATCGCCGACTTGCGGCTGCTAACACCGGCGGATGATAGTGATCTGGCGACCTACGATGTGGCCGAAAATTCACATGCGAGCAACTAGCTACAGTCACAATAATCGTCTATCACTTCTGCATCGCGGAGATGAATTTTTTCCTGCGCTGGTCTTGGCCATAGACAGCGCGCATAGCGAAATTTATCTCGAGACCTACATTTTCTCGCTCGATGTGACCGGTCATCATGTTAAAGCAGCACTCATGCGTGCAGCTGCGCGCGGTGTGAATGTGCATGTGTTGGTTGATTGGTTAGGTACAGGTGAGATGGCCACGCTAGAGCTGCGCAAAGATCTTGAAGCTGCCGGTATTCGATTTGCTTGTTTTAATCCTTGGTTTAGACGTGGACTTGCACGACTGCATAGAAAAATCGTAGTCATCGACAGACGCTTAGCCTTTCTTGGTGGATTAAATATTAATGATGATTTAGTGTCGGACGATACTCTTCACGTGCAACTACCTGCACCTCGCTGGGATTTTGCGATCAGTATTTCTGGACCATTGGTAGATGCCTTGCATGCTGAAGTTGCTAGTCTTTGGGCGAGACAGCAACCGCAAGGTTTGCGCCGTCGACTGCAAAATCTTAGGCAGCAGTATGCGACTCGCTTAAAGCCTTTGCAGGAAGTTGCGCAGGCAGCCTTAGTCATTAGAGATAATCTTCGGAATCGACATGCCATACAGCGCGCTTTTCTTCAGGCGCTAGGTCATGCACATCACAAGGCCTGGTTGGTAACACCTTATTTTGCGCCAGGTCGTAAATTACGTAAGGCATTAATGCATGCTGCTGAGCGCGGCGTATCCGTCACTCTACTGATTGGGGTAGGTCAGTTTCGGTTGCAAGATGCTGTTGCGCAGTCATTTTATCCGCAGCTATTGAGTGTGGGTGTTCGTATTATTGAATACCGCAAAACACAGCTGCATGCAAAAGTGGCGGTTATTGATGAGCTTTGGTCTACCGTAGGATCGAGTAATTTTGATGGCTTATCTTTATTTGTAAATCACGAAGCTAACATCATTGTGCGCGATGAAGAATTTGCTCGTATCTTGCGCGACGCTATTATTCAAGGTGTACATGAAGGCGTGCCAGTCATACTGGAGGAAGTGAAAAAATATTCATGGGCTCGTCGCGTATTTAATCGCTTTGCCTATCTAATATATAAAAGTGTTTTCCAAATTGTTAGTGCGGGTAGGTATACCAAATGATAGGTATGTCTTCTGATTCATTTTTGTCTATCGTTGAACTGAGTGTTAGCCATGAGTGAGCAAGTACGAATTGATAAATGGCTATGGGCCGCGCGATTTTTTAAAACTCGCTCGTTGGCGGCTGAGGCGATTGATCGGGGGCGCATAAAAATTAATGATGAGCGCTGCAAGACTTCTCGCCAGGTGCATCTGAATGATTTGATCGACATTGATAATGGTAGCGCCGAGTGGCAAGTGCGAGTGCTTGGCGTGTCATCTCAGCGTGGCTCGGCGACCATTGCGCGACAGCTGTATGCCGAAACGG
>CAINAY010000088.1 GCA_903846425.1 uncultured Noviherbaspirillum sp. | reverse complement strand
AGTCGACATCCGTAGCACCGCTTCTTTGGCACATAAAAAACTACCGATGACATTCACACCGAGCACTCGCTGCCAGCGCGCGGCATCCATTTGCTCTAAGCGCATAATTTTTTCTAATATGCCGGCGTTGTTAACTAAGGCATCTAGTCGTCCCAGCTGAGCATCCACTTGTTTAAATACGCCCAACACATCGGCTTCAACCGCTACATCGGCTTGTAGCATCAAAGCTTTGCGGCCGGTTGCTCGTATTTTTTCAGCGACCTCATTCGCTGCTGTCGCATTGCTCTGGTAAGTAAACGCCACGTCATAGCCGCGTTTGGCAGCGAGTATCGCAGTGGCTGCACCAATGCCACGGCTGCCACCAGTTATTAGAATGACAGGATGAGTCATGATGAGAGTCTCCATTTTTTAGTTGTGCGCAGATTGTAGCGCGAGCCTGGCTGGTCTCTAGCAGTGACCCATAACCAAGCCCGAGATGGGCCGAGTCCAAGTAAACTAGCGTTCTTTCGCGCTAACTCGCTGCTGAAGCAGAATTCCCATGCCCCGCAATCCGCCTAGTTCCACCCCACCCCGTCGCCGAACACCCAAATATGCGCCAGTGACTTTATCTGAGCAAGAAGGGGTGCGCTATCTTCACTTCGGCACGGAATGGATACAAGGTGCCATGCGCATCCGCAAGCCTGACTGGTTAGAACTGGAATATGCGCAGCAAATGATGGCGTGGATGCTATTCATTGATCAACCCAAACGTATTGTGCAACTCGGCTTAGGCGCAGCGGCACTGACTAAATTTTGTCGCCGCTGGCATCCCGAATCTTCCATCACTGCGGTGGAACTTAATCCATCGGTGATTGATGTTTGCCGCTCGATGTTCAAACTACCGCAGGAAGATGATCTGCTCTCTATCATCCAGGGCGATGCGATGGATTTTGTGGATGATCGCGCCAATCATCGCAAGGTCGATATTTTACAAATTGATTTGTATGACGCTACGGCTCGTGGGCCGGTCTTAGAATCGCTTGAGTTTTATCGTAGCTGTGCGGCTTGTCTGTCACGCGGCGGGATCGCAACGATTAATTTATTTGGTGATCATCCAAGTTATCAACGCAACGTACCAGCGATATGTGAAGCATTCGATGCTGCGATTTGTTTACCCGAGGTCCATCAAGGTAACGTCGTCGTTATCGCATTTAAAAACGCACCTAAGGTTAATTTTGCGGATCTCTATGCGCGCGCTGCTGTCATCAACGACATCACCAAATTACCCGCACGTTCATGGGTGGATGGCATCAAGTCGGCGGTGACGGAAGGCTCGCCAATAAATCGCTAACGGCTGGCCAGCGTAAACGCACACCTAATTCGGTTTTCATACGCTCGTTTGATAAACGCCGCGACTCTGACATAAACGACAGCAGCATAGGCGAAACTTGTTTCGATAATTCTGCGCGCGGCACACGTGGCGGTAGTGGCAGTTTAAATGCGGCGGCAACTTGATCAAAGTAGTCACCCATCTTCAACGCAGAATCATCCACGGTGTGATAAACGCGCAGTGGCTGCGCACGAAACAAAGCTAAAGCAATGATCTGCGCCAGATCGTCGGCGTGTATATGATTGGTGTAGACATCGTCAGCGTCTAGTAATGCCGGCGTGCCTTGGCGTAAACGCTCTAGCGGCAATCGATCGGCGGCATAAATACCGGGCACGCGCAGTATGGATA
Source organism: uncultured Noviherbaspirillum sp. (assembly GCA_903846425.1). Taxonomy (GTDB): domain Bacteria; phylum Pseudomonadota; class Gammaproteobacteria; order Burkholderiales; family Burkholderiaceae_D; genus Pernthalerella; species Pernthalerella communis. Next base: position 1,247 of record CAINAY010000088.1, on the reverse strand, counting down.
ATTTGCCCTCGTGATGGCGCGCCCAGCGGCGCAAAACCCGCTCAGCATCCACCCGACGCTCGGCCCGCGCGTTGACGGGGGCGACCGGCCGAGTCTCGTCAAAAAAAGCGCCCTTGCAATCACCGTAAACGCCGGTAGTGCTGACATAAACAAGCTTGCCATGTCGGGGTAAAATGGCAACCAGATTGCGAGTGCGTTGATCTAGCGAGCCCTGCAGGGGCGGTGGCGCTAAATGCACGACTATGTCAGCCAAGCCTTTTAGCCGATACAAGCTTTGAGGACTATCGAGATTGCCGAGTATGGGAGTAACGCCCGCTGAGCGTAATTCAGATAACCGCTCTGACTGACTGGTCAGAGCAAACACGCGAAAACGTGATCGCAGCAAAGGTATCAAGCGCATTCCGACATCACCGCATCCAACGATAAGTAGGCGCGGTTTGCCCAAGCCATTTAACTGTTTATTTTTCATTCGTGAGATTGTATGACGTTCCAGGTACTTGTTAATCCCAGCGGTCGCCAATTTAGTTGTGACGCCGGTGAATCTATTTTAGCTGCTGCCATTCGTGCCGGTGTTGGCCTGCCCTATGGATGCAAAAATGGCGCTTGCGGCAGCTGCAAAGGCAAACTCGTATCGGGCCAAGCTGAACTTGGCACTCATCAAGAGCGCGCACTTTCCGCTGCCGAACGCGAAGCCGGTCAAACTTTATTCTGCTGCGCCATGCCGCAGTCGGATGTAGTAATTGAAGCACGTGAAGTCTTAGGTGTAGGTGATTTCCCAATTAAAAAACTGCCCTCACGCGTTGCCAAACTTGATCGTCTTACCGGCGACGTCATGGTTCTATCATTGCAGCTGCCCGCTACTGAGCGTATGCAATTTAAAGCCGGCCAGTACATTGAGTTTTTGCTCAAAGATGGCAAGCGCCGCGCTTACAGCATGGCCACGGCACCGCATTCGGATGAATTATTAGCTTTGCACATACGCCATATGCCAGGCGGTCTTTTTACTGACCAAGTATTTGGCACACTGAAAGAAAAAGACATCCTTCGCTTCGAAGGCCCACTGGGAACCTTTTTCTTACGCGAAGATTCAGAAAAACCCATCATCATGCTGGCTTCAGGTACCGGCTTTGCACCGATTAAAGCGATGATTGATCACTGGGCACATCAACAATCAACCCGCCCTATTACCTTATATTGGGGTGGCCGTCGACCTGCCGATTTATATATGAATGAGATCGGAAGAGCGT
>CAINAY010000087.1 GCA_903846425.1 uncultured Noviherbaspirillum sp. | reverse complement strand
TAATTGCTACAAAATAATCCCCTCAAAATTTATTGGTGATCGAACCAATAATCAAAAATCCGAACGACTGCTGAGTTTTTTAGAAATAAACTAACTTAGCTTGTGCAGCGATTTTTATCAGATCACATTCCTGATTTGATTTTTTCTCTTGCCCATGATCGGTCAACACTACGCGATAGGTTTTGCTCTCGTGGAAGTCATGGTCTCCTTGGTCGTGATCACAACGAGTACATTGGCTATGGCGTTTATTACCAGTCATGCGCAGGTAGTCATTCGTGTTGCAGTAAAGGAGCATGCGGCCAGGCGTCTTAGCGTAGAGATGGCCACTTGGCTAAGGGCGGGTGGAGCGCATTCGTTGTCTGGAATATCGATGAATCTTTTGCAGCGTATTCAAAATTTAGATGCGCCGTTGGATTGTTATCAGTCAGCTTGCACAGCAAGCGATGCGGCTGAGTTTTACTTGTGGCATTGGCAACGGCGCTTACTCTCTGATTTACCCGGTGCGCGTGTTGTTCTGTGTCGCGATGGGAAAGCATGGGACTCGCCAGTATTTCAATGGTCGTGTCCTTCAGTGGAGGATGAATCATCACCTTGGGTACTCAAACTGGGATGGCCTGATCGTCGCGGTGCGGTCAATTTTTATCCATCGATTGTGCTCAACGTAGGCATCATTCCATGAGAAAGCAAGGGCAGGGGATAGCAATGCTGGATATGTTGATTGCTATCGGTCTGGGCTTAGTCATTTTGCTGCCACTTGCTCGAGTTGTAAGAGCGGCAGTGGTGACACATTTTAGGCAAGAACAAATTTTCATCATCGAGCAGGATGCGTATTTCCTGCTCGATCATTTGGCGCGCGCCATACAGCAAGCGGGTCACAGCGACCCACTGGATCTGGCAGAAGATTCCGTAATTGCGCTGCGTGGTCTGGACAATACCGTCATTAGCGGCACTGCTGAAGAGATTAGCGTGAAGACGGGTTCAGGGTTTCATGGAAGTGATGCACTTGCGATTCATTTTTCAGCCTCGAGTCTGGATAGCAAAATGATTTTGCATAATTGCGCAGGATTTACTGTGTCTCCCACGTCGCTCGATGGAATCGATCGTGGATGGAGTGTTTTTTATATAGTCCGAGGCACGAATGGCACAGGAGATTTTCGCTGTAAATATCGCGGAACCTATCAATGGGATTCGCAATCGCTGGCAAGTGGAGTCGTCACGCTTCAATTTCTTTATGGCTTAGATACAGACAACGACGGTTTGCCGAATCAGTTTCTTAATGCTACGACGATAAACCAAAAAGAAAATACTGCCGGCCAATCTGAAGGCAGTGTCTGGCGTCATGTCGTTGCAGTTCATATCGCGTTAGTCATGCAGGCAGAGGCAGACTTAGTTGATCAAGCTCCACCTGATTTGCTCGATCTCTTCGGGCGTTTTTACTCGGATGCTTACGCTGCGAACGATCCGGGTACTCATTTTTCTTTGTCGGATTTTCCAGTAGTACAGAGAAAACGTTTGAGTCGAGTATTTGATAGGTTAGTTTTTTTACGTAATCACGCATTACTGAATCATCAAACTGGGCCGCAACAAAGCGAACGTAATTAGTAGCGGACTTTCTTCTTTGCGTGACGATGAAAAATCAATCGATTAAGATTTCCTGGGGATGCCATGGCCGCCGCGGTTTCACTTTGCTGCCTTGCATTGTGTTGACATCGATTTTGCTGGTGATATCGCTGGCCACGCTTCGGATAGGACATGATTTTCGAACGCTCACTGCAGGCAATGTCGATCGATTGATTGCCTGTGAAGCTGCAGAGGCGGCATTACACGATGCGTATCAGCATTTGAAAATAATGGATGATCCCCTTTCATTATTGAGTAATGACGTCGTATATGAATTTGGCAGCGTGACAGGAGATAACTTTCCCTCGGGCGGTCGAATGCAATCGAAATCACCGCCCGAGTATCAGTTTGAAATGGTTAGCGCCTTTCGGCATGCAGGTATCGTTCGAATTACAGCAACAGGTCTTGGCTTGTTTGCGACGACGCGATTTGTTGCGCAGGCTGATTACGCCATTCAGTTGTGTCCGGAAGATTTAACAGATCCGTGTGAACGACGGCTACGTCAACTCGCTTGGAGAGAGTGGTTAGATGACTGAGCACGCCCTAACCAATGGATATGGCCAGCGATTTTTTTATCTGACTCGACCGGATACGCGATCAGGATTTAGCATGATTGAGTATCTAGCGACGCTTGTGATCGCAGCGATTCTGTTATTGATGACATCGTCCAATTTTCGGTCTGTAGTTGATCGATCACGTGTTACCGCGGCGATGAGTGAGTTTCACAGAGCTATATTGCTAGCGCGAGCTGAGGCTATGCGGCGACAGACTCGTGTAGATGTGATTCCCTCAGATTCTAAGGATTGGAGTAAAGGATGGTTGGTGCTGATTGACGCAAACAATAATCAGCAATTGGATGTAGGCGATGTACTGCTGCAGCACAGTCAGGCAGAAACTAAGGGATTGGCCGTAGAAGCTAAGCTGCGCGATAGTAAAAAATCCTACCTTGCCTTTGATACGAGTGGACGTCCGCGCAGCGCAGCCAGTAGCCAAATTCCGCAAATTGGGTCATTCATTTTTGCAGTCAGTGCTCAGCGTCTAAAGATCATTATTAGTTTTTTAGGCCGTGTTCGTGTGTGCGATCCCGATAAGGATAGCGCTACTTGTTAAAATGACGAATCTTCCGCCCCCGCGGCTTGTTCATACCCTTGTCTTGCACACCCTGAATTCGCCATCACGTGAAAATTACTAATGACATCGAAGGCATGCAGCTCGCCCTAAAGCAGGCAGAGCTAGGCCTTTTCATCACCAGCCCTAATCCGCGGGTTGGTTGCGTGATCGTTAAAGAGGGTGTCGTGATAGCTCAAGGTCATACGCAGCCTGCGGGTCAGGCACACGCCGAAGTCTCTGCCTTGCGTGATGCAGCTGCGCGTGGTGTAGATGTTCGTGGTGCTACTGTGTACGTGACGCTTGAGCCATGCAGCCATCATGGGCGCACTCCACCGTGCACTGATGCGCTGATTCAAGCAGGAGTCGGTCGCGTGGTCGCCGCCATTGAAGATCCGAACCCCATGGTCGCAGGTCAGGGGCTGGCGCGACTAAGCGCAGCAGGAATACTCACCGAGGTAGGTGTGTTGGCTGAACCAGCGCGAGAAATGAATATCGGTTTTTTTTCGCGCATGCAGCGTGGCCGGCCTTGGGTGCGAATGAAAATCGCCGCTAGCCTTGATGGGGGAACCGCGCTGTTGAATGGGGTCAGTCAATGGATTACTTCAGAGCCTGCACGTGCTGATGGTCATGCTTGGCGTGCACGTGCTTGCGCCATTCTTACTGGCATGGGTACGGTTCAGCAAGATGATCCTCAGTTAACCGTGCGTGCAGTGAATACACCGCGCCAGCCACGTCGAATCGTGCTGGATAGTCAGTTACAGATTAGATCTTCAGCTCGCGTACTGGAAGGTGGTGGTACTTGGATAGTCAGCGCGCAACGCGATGATGCACGTGAAGCTGAATTGATTGCGCGTGGTGCTGAGATCATTCATTTGCCTTCGAATGTTGATAAGGTCGATCTACCTGCGCTAATGCGAGAATTAGCTAAGCGTGAGATTAATGAGTTGCATGTAGAAGCAGGATTCAAATTAAATGGTTCATTATTGCGTGCGGGTTGTGTTGATGAATTGCTGATTTATATGGCGCCTTGCCTATTAGGTCCAGCGCAGGGGATCGCACGATTGCCTGAGTTGAGCGAGTTATCTTCGCGCATAAATTGTCATTTTCACGAGGTGCGTTCTATCGGCGATGATCTGCGCCTGCTCGTTCGTTTGTCTTGATCATTTAAAAATTTTTCAGTCGGATAAAACCAAATTATGTTTACAGGAATTGTTGCAGCAGTAGGCCGCATTGCGAAGATAGAACCGTTTGATAATAATGGCGGCGTGCGCCTGCAGATCGATAGCGGTGGTTTACCTATGGGCGATGTGGCTATTGGTGATTCGATTGCGATCAACGGCGCTTGTATGACGGTGACGCAAAAAACTGATCAGGGTTTCAGTGTTGATGTTTCGCGTGAGAGTTTAAATTGCACAGCAGGATTAGATGCTGAGGGCGAAGTCAATTTAGAAAAAGCACTAACGCTAGCTGAGCGCCTCGGTGGTCATCTGGTGTCAGGTCATGTGGATGGCTTGGGTACGGTGACGCACTTTGCAGCGGTAGCAGAGTCATGGCGTTTGGATGTATTGGCTCCCATTGAGTTGGCTAAGTACTTTGCCTACAAGGGTTCTGTTGTGGTTAACGGCGTCTCGCTGACTGTGAATAGCGTGCAAGATAGTCTGCAAGGCTGCACCCTCTCAATCAACCTTATTCCACACACCATTGCCGTCACCACGCTCAGGCATTTACAGGTGGGCAGCCGGGTTAACCTCGAAGTTGATTTGATTGCTCGCTATGTGGAACGCATGTTGAGTTCGGAAATGTTGTCAAAAAAAGTGTAAATTCTTTGGGGTGGCCTGCGACTACCTTGCGAGATTGATCACGGCTCACGGGCGAAATCCTATAAAATGGCGAGCCGTTCGAGAGTCGCCTTCATGTCCATATCCAGTACCAAAGAGATCATTGCTGAGCTACGCGCCGGCCGTATGGTCATCCTCGTTGACGAGGAAGACCGTGAGAACGAGGGTGACCTTGTTTTAGCCGCCGAGTTCGTCACTCCTGAGGCCATTAACTTTATGGCCAGACATGGTCGCGGTTTAATTTGCCTGACCCTGACCGAGGAACGCTGCGATCAGCTAAACCTACCGTTGATGACCTCACGCAATGGCACCTCCTACGGAACCAATTTCACGGTATCGATAGAGGCGGCTGAGGGGGTCACTACTGGAATTTCTGCAGCTGATCGTTCCAAAACCATAGAAGTAGCTGTTGCGCGTCATGCCAAGTCGTCTGACATTGTTCAGCCAGGCCATGTGTTTCCTTTACGCGCTCAGCGCGGTGGCGTGCTTATGCGTGCAGGCCATACCGAGGCAGGTTGCGATTTATCTGAGCTTGCTGGTTTGACGCCAGCGGCGGTCATTTGCGAAATACTTAAGGATGACGGCAGCATGGCGCGCTTGCCTGACCTGATGGAATTCGCGCGTGAGCATCAATTAAAAATCGGCACGATTGCTGATTTGATTCATTATCGAAGTCAGACAGAAAGTATTGTTGAGCGCGTTGCTGAACGCAGCATGCAAACCTCGTACGGTAAATTTCATGCGATTGCGTTTCGCGATACGCCTAGCCGAGGTGCGCATCTGGCGTTGGTTCATGGCGAGATTAGCGCTGACAAAGAAACGCTGGTGCGGGTGCATCAACCGGTGTCGATATTGGATTTGCTCGATACCGAAGCGACCACGCATTCATGGAATATTGCCTCTGCTATGCAGGCCATACAGCGAGTCGAGCGCGGCGTGATTGTGTTACTCAATTGTGAAGAGTCGGCTGAGCAGATGTTCGCGCAATTCAATGCGCTGTGCCAACCGCAGCCGACTAAGCCAACGCGTACCGAGCGCATGGATTTGCGAACCTATGGCATAGGTGCACAAATTTTGCGACAGTTAGGTGTGGCACGAATGAAGTTGCTGGCAAACCCCCGCAAAATGCCTTCAATGGCGGGTTTCAATCTGGAAGTGACTGGCTATCAGGCCAGTCCTGAACTCTGAAGCAGGAGGCGATATGAGTATAGGAATTTACGAATCGAATTTTGATGGCGAGGGTTTGCGCATCGGCATCGTACAGGCGCGTTTTAATGAAGACGTTTGTCATGGCTTGCGTTCAGCGTGTTTGGCAGAATTAAAACAACTGGGCGTTCAAGATGACGATGTGTTGCTAGTCACCGTGCCAGGTGCGCTTGAGATACCTTTAGCTTTGCAGAAGATGGCGGAGTCGGCACAGTTCGATGCATTGATTGCGCTGGGTGCTGTGATTCGTGGTGAAACCTATCACTTCGAATTGGTTGCTAATGAATCGGGTCGAGGTATTTCCAACATTGGAAAAGAGTTTGGAATACCCGTAGCGAATGCTGTCTTAACGACTGAAGATGACGAGCAAGCCGAAGCGCGTATGTCAGAAAAAGGTACGGATGCAGCACGAGTGGCGGTTGAAATGGCCAATCTGGTGTTGGTCTTGGATGAGCTGGCTGATGATGCTGGTGATGACTAAGTAAAAAATGACCCTTAAATCTATACACGCTAATCCGAATAAAAATCGCACGCCACGGCATCGTGCGCGCGAGTTTGCGCTGCAAGGTCTGTATCAGTGGTTGATCAATCGCGATGATGCCGGAGTGATTGATGCGCACATCCGCAATGCGTTTGGTTTTGAAAAAGCCGATGCCGAGCATTTTGATGTGCTCTTGCACGGCACTATCCGTGACGTTGATCTACTGCGGGCAGAAATTAGTCCATTGATTGATCGCTCTATTGACCAGCTATCGCCGATTGAACATGCTGCTTTATTGATTGGTGCGTTTGAACTCAAGCATCACATCGAAATTCCCTACAAAGTGGTGATCAATGAAGCCGTTGAACTCACTAAATCATTTGGTGGTATTGATGGTCACAAATACGTGAACGGCGTGTTGGATAAACTCGCTGGTAGTTTGCGTGCCACCGAGATCGCTGCAGGTCGTTGACCTCGGCTTTCCAGACTGACTTTTGCTATGAATTTCACTCTCGCACGTCGCCTGCAAGAGATAGCACCATTTCGTGTAATGGAAGTGATCAAGCGTGCTGCTGAATTAGAGCAGGCGGGTCGTTCCGTTATTCACATGGGCATAGGCGAACCGGATTTCCCAACTGCTGAACCTGTACTCAAAGCCGCCGCGCGCGCACTGGAAGACGGTGCCATGCGTTACACCTCGGCGATGGGTTTGCCGACGTTGCGGCAAGCAGTATCTGATCATTATCGAAATAAATTTAAGCTGGATGTGCCAGCGTCACGGATCGTTATTACTGCAGGTGCATCCGGTGCATTGTTATTGGCATGCGCGGCATTGATTGAGCGCGATAGTGAAGTGCTGATGCCCGACCCTAGCTATCCCTGCAATCGACACTTCGTTGCTGCATTTGAAGGACGTGCAAAATTAATTCCTAGTGGCCCCGCAGAGCGTTTTCAGCTGACAGCGAATCAAGTCGAATCTCATTGGGGCCCTTACACATCAGGCGTGTTGTTAGCATCACCTTCGAATCCTACCGGTACATCGATTGCGGCGAACGAATTAGCGCGTATTGTTGAGGTGGTTCGCGCGAAAGGTGGATTCACCTTGGTGGATGAGATCTATCAAGGCTTGAGCTACGACTCATCGCCAGAATCGGCCCTCGCGTTGGGTGACGATGTCATTGTGATTAATAGTTTTTCAAAATACTTCAACATGACAGGATGGCGCCTAGGCTGGTTAGTGGTGCCACCACAGATGCTGTCGGCGATCGAGAAGCTCTCTCAAAATATGTTTATCTGTGCTTCTAGCGTAGCGCAACACGCTGCCTTGGCGTGTTTTACTTCCGAAGCAACGACGATCTTTGAGGCGCGTAAGGCTGAATTTCAACGTCGTCGTGATTTCATTGTGCCGGCTTTGAAAAAACTACAGTTCGATATACCCGTGTTACCAGACGGCGCATTTTATGTGTATGCCGATTGTAGTCATTGGAGTGATGACGCGGTAAAACTCACTAGCGACATTCTTGAGAGTACCGGCGTTGTGTTGGTGCCGGGCGCAGATTTTGGTACCCATGCAGCGCAGCGTTACATCCGTGTATCGTATGCGACGTCGATGGACAATCTGGTCGAAGCGGTCAGTCGACTTACTGAGTTTTTTCGAAACTACCATCCCGTAAATTAGTTACGAGCGACTTTT
>CAINAY010000086.1 GCA_903846425.1 uncultured Noviherbaspirillum sp. | reverse complement strand
GGGGCGCGGCTGAAACGTTTTATCAGTTAGTGCGCGCACTCGCTAAGCCACGCAGTGAAGATCATGTCAGGACTAAACCTTCATGCAATATTTTAGGGCCGAGTGCTCTGGGATTTCGGCATCGCGATGATTTACGTGAAATCACGGGTTTGCTCGAGCGCATGGGCATACACATCAATGTGGTTGCGCCTTTGGGTGCAACGCCAGCTGATTTAGCGCGCTTAGCGGAAGCTGATTTTAATGTGGTGCTGTACCCCGAAGTAGGCATGCAAGCCGCACTCTGGCTGCAAAAAAATTTCAAGATGCCGTTTACTAAAACCATACCGATTGGTGCACAGGCCACGCGTGAGTTTATGGCTGAGGTAGCAGAGCTTGCAGGGATAGAGCTTAACCCTGCACTAGAAGATGCGGCATCACGCGCACCTTGGTATGCCAAGTCAGTCGACTCAACCTATCTCACCAGTAAACGTGTGTTTATTTTTGGTGATGCCACGCATGCGATTGCCGCAGCGCGAGTGGCGTCCGAAGAATTAGGTTTTGAAGTGGTGGGGTTGGGAACGTATAGCCGCGAGTTTGCGCGTGAAGTTCGTGAAGCCGCAAAAAAATACGGTATTGAAGCGCTGATCACGGATGACTATCTCGAGGTCGAAGAGAAATGCGCTGAGCTCTCACCTGAATTGGTATTGGGTACGCAAATGGAGCGTCACATTGCTAAACGCTTGGGATTGCCATGCGCTGTGATTTCTGCGCCTGTACATGTGCAAGATTTTCCAGCTCGTTATTCACCGCAAATGGGTTTTGAAGGCGCGAATGTGCTGTTTGACACTTGGGTTCATCCATTGATGATGGGCTTAGAAGAACACTTGTTAGGCATGTTCAAAGACGATTTTGAATTCCACGAAGGTGCAGCACCGTCGCATTTAGGTAAAGCTGGTGCACCGAAAGCCACCACTGAGGTGATTGAACCAATTATCGTTCCTGAGACAGTAACTGCTTCAGCGAGCACGGCGGATGAAGAGCCCAGTTGGACCTCTGATGCGCAAAAAGAATTGCAAAAAATTCCGTTTTTTGTACGTGGCAAAGCGCGTCGCAACACCGAACGCTATGCCAAAGATGCTGGTGTGATGCACATCACGATAGAAACTTTGTATGACGCCAAAGCGCACTACGGACGTTGATGTACTAAAGCTGTTAGCTAAACTTTAGAAGCAAATAAAAAAGAACTGTCCTACCGACAGGAAAGCACGATCGAGGAGTCAAGCAATGAATATAGCGACCGTACCTGTAACTGAAATCAAACGTGATCGTCGTGCTGATGGTGAGGGCAGCGTGCAAGTGCAGCTCGATCCCAGCATGAAGATAGGTAATGCCAAGGTCTTTGCTATTTACGGTAAAGGCGGTATCGGTAAAAGTACGACATCGTCGAATTTATCGGTGGCGTTTACTAAGTTAGGTAAGCGCGTGCTGCAAATTGGCTGCGATCCTAAACACGACTCGACGTTTACATTGACTAAAAAATTAATGCCTACCGTAATTGACGTGTTGGAATCAGTTGATTTTCATAGCGAAGAATTACGAATTGAAGATTTTGTTTTTGAAGGCTACAGCGGTGTGATGTGCGTTGAAGCCGGTGGCCCACCCGCAGGCACTGGGTGCGGTGGATATGTCGTTGGTCAGACTGTGAAATTACTGAAAGAACATCATCTGTTGGACGACACTGATGTCGTGATTTTTGATGTGCTTGGTGATGTGGTGTGCGGTGGTTTTGCAGCACCTTTGCAGCATGCAGATCGTGCATTGATTGTCACGGCGAATGATTTCGATTCTATCTTTGCCATGAATCGTATTGTGCAAGCGATTGGTGCCAAAGCAAAAAATTACAACGTACGTTTAGGTGGTGTGATTGCCAATCGTTCGGATGCCACAGACCAAATCGATAAATACAACGCGCAAATTGGATTGCAAACTATGGCGCGCATTCCATCCTTAGACATCATTCGCCAGAGTCGTTTGAAAAAAGCCACGCTGTTTGAGATGGATGATTCGCCTGATGTACGTATGGTGCAAAACGAATACATGCAATTAGCAGCACGTCTGTGGGCGGGTACCGATCCATTGATCTGTCAGCCTATGAAAGACAGAGATATTTTTGATTTGCTGGGATTTGATTAATTAATTTGTTTTAACTATTTTTTTCTAACCGTTTGCGAACCCCAGAAAGGGGACATGATGGACAACACTACGTACCAGGAAAAGCGTGACAGGCTAGAAGAATATTTTGATCGCACCGCAGCGGATCAATGGGCCAAGTTAACGTCTGATGCGCCGGTTTCGGGTATACGCAAGACCGTACGTGCAGGTCGCGATCGCATGCGCGAAACCTTGCTGAGTTGGTTGCCAGATGATTTGCATGGTCGCCGTATTTTAGATGCGGGTTGCGGTACCGGTGCATTGGCAGTGGAGTTGGTCAAGCGCGGTGCGGAAGTGGTTGCGATAGATTTGTCGCCGACCTTAGTGCAACTGGCGCGTGAGCGTATGCCGAAAGATTTGGGTAAAGGCAAATTAGAATTTATCGCAGGCGACATGCTGTCGACCAGTTATGGTCGCTTTGATCATGTGGTGGCGATGGACTCCATGATCCATTACGAAAAACATGACATGGTCGATGGTTTAGGTGGATTGGCGCAGCGGACAAAACAATCGATCTTATTTACGTTCGCTCCGAGTAATCCGATTCTCGCCACCATGATACGAGTGGGTCGAATTTTCCCGCGGGGTGATCGTGCGCCGTTCATTGAACCAGTTTCTGAGGCTTCATTGCGTGATGCCATTGCCATTGCTCCCAAGCTGGGGGGCTGGCAGCCGGGGCAGACAGAAAAAATTTCTAGCGGGTTTTACACATCTCAGGCGATGCAGCTGGTAATCGTATAAAAAAGTCGATGGAAACTTACATTCAATAGTTAAGAATTCAATAGTTAAGATCGTAGAAAGCCCATGAGAGGCGATTGAAGTCGAGGGAGAGAGATCATGAAAAACACAGTCGATGAAATTAATTCAGTAGCGGATGCCAACCGCAAAGCGGTCACCAATACAATTTTTTCGCCGCGTTTCTACACCACCGATTTTGATGCAATGGATAAGCTCAATATTGAGCCTGTGCGCGCTGAGTGGGATGCCATGATGGCTGAATACGAGGGTGATAATAACCATGATCACTTTCAGCGTGATGCTACTTTTGCTGATGAGGCGCGCGATCTCGCTGCAAAAATGTCGCCTGAGTTGCGGCAAGAATTTTTAGATTTTCTGGTGAGTTCGTTGACATCGGAATTTTCTGGTTGTGTGCTGTACAACGAAATCAAGCGAAATGTAACTAACCCGGACATCAAGCAATTGATGGAGTATATGGCGCGCGATGAATCGCGCCATGCAGGGTTTATTAATTCGTCTTTGAAAGACTATGGTTTAGGCATTGATCTGGGTGATTTAAAGCGTACTAAGAAATACACCTTCTTCAAGCCTAAATATATTTTCTATGCGACGTACTTGTCCGAGAAAATTGGCTATGCGCGTTACATCCGTATTTTCCGTCAGCTGGAAAAACATCCTGAGAAGCGTTTTCATCCTATCTTCCGCTGGTTTCAGCGTTGGTGTAATGATGAATTCCGCCATGGTGAATCATTTGCATTGATTATGCGTGCCAATCCAGATTTGCTGCGTGGCGCGAATGTGTTGTGGATACGCTTCTTCTTATTGGCTGTGTACGCCACCATGTATGTGCGTGACCATACTCGTCCTGAATTAAAGCAAGCGATGGGTCTGGAGCCGACGGAATATGATTTCGATGTGTTCCGCATCACGAATGAAATTACCAAACAAGTTTTCCCCGTGCAGCTCGATCTTGATCACCCGGCATTTGCCGCTAATTTGACTCGCTTATTCCATTGCTCGCAAAAAGCAGAAGAAGGAATGTCAGCGGGCGGTGTGTTCGGATATGCGCGCAAGGCATTTTGGAGTGTGGCAGGCGCAGCGATATTTGTACGCATGTATTTCATACCAGTGAAATCTCATGCGCTACCCGAGACTACGCGCATGGTGCCGGCTTGGTAAATTGTTGTAGACCATCGTCGTGCATTTAACTCTGAATAGGCTTTAAGTTTGTAATGAGCCAGTATTTACTACCTGCGGCGTTTACATTGTTTGTCTGGTGGTTTTCGACGGGTGTGATTTTGTACCTCGGTCGGCTGCCGCAATGGACATTCAAATGGACGATGTTGAAATCCACTTTGCTTTTGGGTTTCGCATTGGTGGGTTTGTCTATTTCCGCTTCGAGTGCGACCGTATCGTCAGCGTACTGTGCGTTTACGTGTGCCTTGCTGGTATGGGGTTGGCAAGAGATTGCATTCTTGCTGGGCTATGTGACCGGCGCACGTCGCACTGAGTGTCCAGCTGATAGTCGTGGTTGGAAGCGCGCTTGGCATGCGACCGAAGCGATCTTGCATCATGAGTTTGCTTTAGTTGTCTTGGCTATGCTGGTGTTTGCGGTGAGTTGGAACAAACCGAATCAAACGGGGTGGTGGACGTATTTAGTTTTATGGACGATGCGTTTGTCAGCCAAGCTTAATTTATTTTTGGGTGTGCGCAATCTCTCAGAAAATTTTCTGCCCGCGCATCTCTCGTATTTGCAAAGTTATTTCACGCGACGTTCATGGAATTGGTTAATGCCGATTTCAGTGACCGCAGCGGTGACTGTTCTCGTACCTTTGTGGATGGCCGTCTCGGTTCAACCGGCTGACGGTTTTGCAGCGACGAGTTTATGTTTGGTGGCGGGTCTGCTGACCTTGGCGGTGGTTGAACACATTTTTATGATCTTGCCGCTTCCCACTGCCTGGCTATGGAAGTGGGGAATGCGCGCGAAAGCCTGAAGCACAGGCTCTCGCGAGCTTTGTAGTCAATTAGTGTTTGCTTAATTCGTCATCCATATACGCACGTACGACATCGTCGTAATTAGTGTCGCAAACAAATCCCATACTTTCTCCGCGTGAGGTGATGAAATCACCCGGCCAGGTACGCACGAGTTTCATAATCGCCGCATCTTCTTCCCACTGAATGAGTTTGACGGGTGCGTCTCCGGCGACACGGCCCATCGCCGCAACCATCTCACCGACCGTAATACTCAGGCCCGGCAAATTCACTGCACCTGCACTGCCAAAGACTGCGCCATCCACTTCATGGGCATGAATTAGATTGTTAACGGTGCTACGTGGTGAGAGTACCCACATGCGAGTGGTGGGAGGCACCGGGCAAATAGATGTGACACCGTTTAACGGTTCGCGAATGATCCCGCTCGCAAAACTCGATGCGGCTTTGTTAGCTTTGCCGGGTCGTACCGATACGGTAGGAAGACGAACTGAGCGACCATCCACAAATCCTTTGCGCGCATAGTCAGTCACCATTAATTCGCACATCGCTTTTTGTGCACCGTAAGAACCTTGCGGTGTAGCGGGTGTGGTGTCGAGTACTTTGGCGGGCAGATCACCACCAAACACGGCCACTGAACTGGTGAATACAAAGCGTGGCTTATTGCCATTGCGGCGCGCTTGCTCCAGCAAGATACGCGTAGCATCGAGATTGATGCGCATACCTAAATCAAAATCACTTTCGGCTTCGCCGCTGACCACTGCTGCCAGATGAAACACGGTTTGAACTGAGGGAGTAAGCGCACGCGCCACGCTG
>CAINAY010000085.1 GCA_903846425.1 uncultured Noviherbaspirillum sp. | reverse complement strand
TGCGGGATGCTTTGGGATGCGTCTCATCCGGCGCAGATACATAAAGCTTGGCGAGACAACGCAGCAGGAAAGTCTTATCTTTGGTAGCGCCGCTGATCATCATGCTGGCATGCTTGTAATAGGCTGCATGTTTATCGCCATTAATCTCATCGAGAGAAATATTCCCTTCGTGTAGCAACTGATCCACCACCTTCTGATCAATTTTCACCAAAGTCCGTGGTGCGCTATGTTGCTTCAAAGCTTCTTGCGTTGATGACTGACCCGCACTTATTTGACTGGGCGCTTTGGCAACATGCGCCTTCATACATGGTTGTTCGGCAGCTTTAATCTTATTGTCTGACTTTAACTCAACTCCACTCTGCCCCTGCAGATTAGGGGTTACCGGCGGGGCTGATCGGATGACGTTAGAGCTCATTGCGAACCTCATGAAGTAAAGGCGAAAAATATATCGGCCAAGAAATTGATCGGGTGGTATTTGTCGGTGACAAAAACAACGGAATGGTTCGCATATAGCTGAATTTTTTCAAAAAAATTTTACTTACCGATAATCGAACCCTATGTCCAGACTCGTTGATGCGCCTCAGATCCATTCATTCCTCTATTACAAACTTAGTCATCGCAGCAGGTACTCATGAAAGCCTGTTTATCCCGGCAAACCCCAGACGGCTTAAGGAATCAAAATGCACGCACTGAGTACAAAGCTGTCGAAAAGCAATAACTCACTAATACAGTCGAAGGAAAAACTCAGCCAGACCAAGCTATCGAATGCTCCAACTATGAAATCATCTTCACGCGCACGTGATACCAGCATTACTCATTGGCACCAGCGCGCTAGTTATTACTATGACGCTAGTTGGCACACCGGAAAAACATTTAGGCATTTAGTCAGATCCTTACCTAATTCTCAAAATACGCCTTGCGCTGATTTGGGCTCTTGTTCTAACTCTGAATTGTTAGTTGAGCAAACCGACTTTTTCTTGAATTCGCTACGACCGTTTGTAAATGGCGCAACTGAAAGCAAAACGAAATATTTTAAATTACTGCAAATGCATCTCTCTGCACTCACTCAGCCAGAACAGAAAGTACTGGCTAATCACTTACGGCACGTTGGATATACATGTCAAATATCTGAATCGGCTATCGATGATGAAATGTATTTGGAGTACGGCTTTTGCAATGGGCCACCGCATACGACAAAAAATCTCTTGTTGAGTACGTCTGAATTTCTCTGTCTGCTAGATGCTCATCCTAGCGTCAATGAATGTGAAAAATCAGCGTTGACTGAGGCACAGCAAGTAACGATCGCGCAAGCTCAAAACATTCGCAATCAATTGTCTACCTGCGCAAGTGATTGGATAGATTCTGACAAGACGCCACAAAGCCTGCTTAGAATCGCTAAACAACTCGAATATACAGTGACGGGTTATGTCAGCTTAGAAAAAATATCCATCTTCGAAGAGGAGCCGGGCCCTGGCAAAGTCATTCAAAAAGATAAAAAACTATTAGTTGATTTAGCCACCATACACGAGCTGAGTAACCACAATAACGAGTCGCTATTTGCTGTTTTACTGCGCGACATGCTGGAAATATTTCTAACGAAAAAAATAGTCTGCTCAACGACTGACATCAGTCAATTATCAGTAGCGCAAAGACAGTGCGTATGGAGCGCTATAGCAAGCATTCAATCATTCGCACCTACCCCGTCGCTACTTAGTCCTTTTAAAACGCATGTAAAAACTTTGCTCATGTCGCGCGAAAGCTTTGGGAAAGTACACATCATTCCTGCTTCAGGTGTCGCACTCGGTCATGCCTGGATTGCACCATCACTTTCAATCACGCCCGATCATCAAAAACTAGGTGTGCCAGCGGGTATGTGCTACCTGCATTCAGGTGCACGATTACATGCGGCTATCTCCGTCATTAATGAATGGCCTATCCAATGGCTAACCGCTAGCGAGAGTGAAAATTTATATCCAGCGCGGCACGCCTGGCATCTGTCTGTCCCCGTTCCAGCAAAAGCACTGGACCTAGCCGCTCAAGAGATGAGTGAAGAATGGAAGCGCAACAAGATAGCGTATCGATTCGTGGCAGTAGCACCGGATAGCCCGGCAACAGGTTGCAGAATAAGCGTGTGGGCTGCGGTAGAAAAAGGCATGGACGCTGACACTAAACTACTTTTCGCCAACTTTAACCGTGGCCTAGCTCTGCCCGACTCCACCATAGAACTTTGGGAAAGACTGAACGGATTTATGCAATGGCTAGAAGTAATCGCAAACGGCGACAACTCTCAAGCTCTGTAATGCTAGACGCTATGAGCTTGACTTATAATCTCTAAAAATCCAACAACAATCCTCATCCGGAGACTCGCATGACCCTCCCAGCTGCACTGTCGAATTTACGCATTCCCGTCATAGGCTCACCTCTGTTTATCGCTAGCTGCCCAGAATTAGTTATCGAACAATGCAAAGGTGGCATCGTTGGTTCATTTCCCGCATTGAATGCACGTCCCGCTGAGATGCTGGACCAGTGGCTACGTCAGATTAAAAAAGCATTGGAAGATCACAAGAAGGCTAATCCGAATGCCATCATCGGCCCGATCGCAGTCAACCAAATCGTGCATCAATCTAACGATCGTCTCGCGCATGATGTGGAAGTCTGCGTCAAGCATCAGATACCCATCATCATCTCTTCGCTGCGCGCGCCTCCGAAAGAAATGCTGGATGCGATTCACAGCTACGGCGGCATCGTCATGCACGACATTATCTCTATACGTCACGCACAAAAAGCACTGGAAGCAGGCGTTGACGGATTGATTTTGGTCGCCTCCGGTGCGGGCGGTCATGCGGGTGGACTCTCGCCATTTGCTTTAGTGGGTGAGATACGCAAATTTTTTCAAGGTCCGATTGCCTTGTCGGGATCGATCGCGAATGGTGACGGCATACTCGCGGCACAATCCATGGGAGCTGATTTTGCTTATATAGGCTCGCGTTGGTTAGCAACGCAAGAGGCGAATACCAGCGAAGAATATCGTCAGGCGATTGTGGAATCGAGTGCAGCTGATATTGTTTACACCAATCTGTTTACCGGTGTGCATGGTAACTACTTAAAAAAATCGATACTGAAAGCCGGGCTTGATCCAGATAATTTGCCCGAGGCTGATAAAACCAGCATGAGCTTTTCAAGTAGTAACAACACCAAAGCCTGGCGTGATATCTGGGGTGCAGGTCAAGGGGTGGGTTTAATGACCGATGTACCAACGACGGCCGAAGTCATCGATCGATTGACTAAAGAATATGTCGCTGCCCGCGCTCGCGTTATGGCAACGCCGTATCCACGCTCGTAAAATTACAAGCCGAAGTCAACGCCGTCAGCTCACAGGTTCGATATTCACTAATTCATCACCTTCGACCCTGGCGGCGCCAGCGCGCTTGAGTTGCGTCACTGTCCAATACGCTAAATGGATTTCTCCGTAACTCAAGTGACGCCGGTTAGCGACGCTAATTAACGGCACGCTGGCAAGTAGTTTGGGCACCTCAGACAATTTGACGCGCTGTTTATCCATCAATAAAAATTTCGTCAATACCTTAATGCCATTCTGCGCATTGCGTAGAGGATCGGCCTCAAGATAATTCAAACGTGAATGGGCCGCCTCAATCGCTTCTTGTACTTGAGTAAAGGGTCTACCGTGACCGGGAATCACTAAGCGCACATCCATCGCTTCTATCATATCCAAGGTATCGCGCGTTTCTTTAAACCCTGCCCAGCTATCTAGCGCAGGAAAAATCACACCAAAACCTTTTTCCCATAGCGCGTCAGCAGAAAGCAAAATACCGTGCTGTTCACAAAATAAAATATACGAATACGGATGATGTCCCGGTGCGCAATGCACTACCCAATCATTTCCTCCGAGACGTATTTTTTGGTTCGCTTTGACGCTCTCTTCAGCGCGAAATTTATCGCAACGCTGACCGGTCGCTTTGAAGGTGAGTAAACGTGTTTCCCAGTTTTCAACGCGCCGAAATTCTGCTTCAGGAACAGACGTACGAACTTTAGGATAGGCCTCTTGCAAAATACGATTGCCGCCGCAATGATCGGAATGCAGATGCGTGTTGTAGATAGCATCGAGTGGCCGACCTGCCAGTAAAGCCTGTACCAGTTGCAATGTTTGCTCTTCGTGGCTTTTGTAACCGGTATCAACGATTGCTGTTCTTTCATCATCGATAAAAACAATATTGTTCGAAGAGAGCCAACCTCTCTCGAGCACATGCATACCAACGGGAAGCTTCATGACTGTACCTTGCGATCAAGGGCTATGTGA
>CAINAY010000084.1 GCA_903846425.1 uncultured Noviherbaspirillum sp. | reverse complement strand
TGATCTTGATAAAGCCGTTGAACTGATACGTCGCGCATTAGAAGAAAGTCTGCGCGAATCAGCTGGTGAGGCCACAGCAGCCGAGACCCCTGAAATTTTGGGTCAGGCGGCGGCGATGCAAGATGTGTTTCGCGCCATAGGCAGGCTATCGCAATCGAATGTCACGGTGCTTATCACAGGCGAGTCCGGTACCGGTAAAGAACTGGTCGCACGGGCGCTGCATAAACACAGCCCGCGAGCGGCTCAACCTTTCATCGCGCTGAATACTGCAGCGATACCCAAAGATTTGCTCGAGTCGGAATTGTTTGGCCATGAACGCGGTGCCTTTACCGGAGCTCAGGCCACCCGCCGTGGACGCTTTGAACAGGCAGAGGGCGGCACACTGTTTTTAGATGAGATTGGCGATATGCCTTTCGATTTGCAGACGCGTTTATTGCGCGTGCTCTCCGATGGACATTTTTATCGTGTGGGTGGTCATCAGTCGATGAAAGCGAATGTCCGAGTGATCGCAGCGACGCATCAAAATCTTGAACAGCGCGTGCGTGATGGATTGTTTCGCGAAGATTTATATCACCGACTCAATGTTATTCGTTTGCGGCTACCATCATTGCGTGAGCGTCGCGAAGATATTCCATTGTTAGCGCGTTATTTCTTAAATCAAAGCGCACGTCAGTTAGGTGTTGAAGCTAAGCGTGTATCTGATCAAGCGATGCACTTTTTATCGTCGCTGGATTTACCCGGCAATGTGCGTCAACTTGAAAATCTATGTAATTGGATTACCGTGATGGCGCCAGGTCAGACGGTAGAAATTAAAGATTTACCTCCCGAACTGACTGCGGGATCGCTCGCTACGGCCGGATCGCCTGCGCTAGAAATGCACAGCGAATCTGCCGTTAATGGTTCTGCTGCTCACGAGAATGATAGGCATGCAGACAGCCCTTTGTCCAAACTAGTAGGTAGTGTTAGCGAGCGCAGTAACTGGATACTGTTGCTAGAGGCAGAGGCAGCTCACATGCTTTCTTCCGGTAAGCCAGAAGTGATGGATGCACTCGGAAAGCAGTTTGAATCAGCACTGATCAAGACAGCGTTAAAACATACTCACGGTCGCAAGAATGACGCCGCGATTCGTTTGGGTATAGGCCGCAACACCATCACTCGCAAAATTCAAGAGCTCGGTATTGAAGGTGGTAAAGACGACTAGAGCAATCTAGTCGTCGACCCATTCAATCAGACTTAGCCGCGCAAGATATTGATAGGCGGGTTTTTAACGTCCACAGGTTTTACGATCATGCGTGATTTTTGGCTGGGTGGCGTCCAACCAAAACGCTTCCAGAGCGATTGCACATCCGACCCCGGTTTCCAGTCATGCTCAACCGCTCGCTTACCCGCGGCCGGGCGTGGAAATAGTTCTTTCAAGTTTTTCTCGTTCATCGTGATGCTCCGTCCAATGAAGACATAATTCAACAGCTTGTAGATCGGTATCAGAGCAAGAATCTTTAGAAGCAAACTGTAAACAGGTGATTGGCTTGGTGCTGTTGTACTCTCAACGTGCCAATCACTGCCCAGATTTCAGTCGTCGCCAGAGGGTCGTGCGACTTATACCCAGATGGGCCGCGGCGAGTGCTCGGTTGCCGTCAAAACGCTGAAGGATGTTCTCAATATCAAAGCCTGTTTCATTTATAGCGATGGGAATCTGGGTTGAATTGTCGTTGCGAAGTTCAGGCGCGAGCTTGATTAACAGCGACGGTGTCAGTGCCTGTAGCGGCTCAACCGATAAAAACAAAGCGATGCGTTGCATGAGATTTCGTAGCTCGCGCACATTACCCGGCCAGTGCCACGCAGTGAGTATCGATGCGCAGGTCTGTAACTCGGCGTGCAGGTTGACGCTCGCGCGCGCACCTAATTCAGCCAACGCGTTTTTTAGCCACCACTCAGACAAAGGGATGACATCATCGCTACGGTCACGCAGAGCAGGAATGCGAATGCGTAATACACCGAGGCGATAGAACAGATCAGCTCGAAACTGATTGTTCGCCACGCGCTCTTCTAACTGACAATGAGTCGCGCTGATGATGCGTACATCAACGGGTATTGGGCGCGTGCCACCAACGCGCACAATTTCTTTTTCTTCCAACACGCGTAGCAAGCGTGTTTGCAAGGGCAGTGGCATCTCGCCAATTTCATCCAGAAACAATGTGCCACGATGTGCTGATTCAAACAGCCCTGCATGGCCACCACGTCGTGATCCTGTAAATGCGCCTTCGTCGTAGCCAAACAATTCCGACTCTAAGAGTGACTCAGCAATCGCGCCGCAATTGACCGCAACAAACGGCGGGTTGGCAGCACCCTTACGTATACTTTCGCGATGAATCGCCTGCGCGACTAATTCTTTACCTGTACCAGTTTCGCCTTCGATTAATACTGGTGCAGGTGATTTTCCAAACAGAGTAATGGTTTGACGTAAGGCTTCAATTTTTTCAGAGCTGCCGCGTATCTCACTCAGCGCATGCTTAGCGCGCAAGGTGTCTGGTACGGGGTAGTGGCGTCCGCGGGGTGCTTCTAGTTGCGTAGCGCGTGCAATATCTAAGGCGTCTTCAAACGCTTGTCGTATCGATGCTGCGGAATATACAAACACACCAGCGAGTCCGGCTTCTTCAGCCAGATCGGTGATCAAACCGGCGCCGACCACCGCTTTAATTCCTGCTGACTTCATTTCATTAATTTGAGCGCGTGCATCTTCAACCGTGACATAGGTTCGCTGCATGATAGGCAGATCAAACGTTTGTTGAAATTCTTCCAGTTCAGATAAAGGCTCTTGGTAGTTGATTAGACCAATCTCGGGAGTGATGCGGCGCGCACGCGCCAGCGCTCGCATCACATCGAAACCGCTCGCCTTAGCGATGACGACGGGAATTGATAGTCGGCTCTTCAAGTAGGCAGCATTCGAGCCTGCCGAGATCACCGCGTCGCAGCGCTCGGTGAGTAGTCGTTCGCGGATATGCGCGACCGCTTCCTCAAACCCAAGTTGTATTGGCTCAATCGTGGCCTGCTGGTCGAACTCAAGCGTAATGTCGCGGAACAGGTCAAACAGGCGCGAGATAGAGACCGTCCAGAAGACCGGTTTGGTGGCGAGTTCTCGTAGGGGAGGAGGGCGACTCATGTTTCAGATATATTAATTGTTTCAATTAAAGTGAAACATTGAAACATACATTGAAACATTTTTCCAATTGTCAGCTGGTTAACTCATTGACAGTCGTTGGCAAGCCCCTGTTTTGATTAGGGATTTTTTAATGTGCGCTATCGCACACAGGGTGCAGTTAGATGGCACAGCGATTGCAATCTAGCAGTCAGATCACTTCCCCCTTTTTTTTACTTTTACAACAGGACTCACATGAGCAAGCTCACTCCCGGCGCGCGCTTTCGACTAGCCATCAAGGAAGAATCACCGCTGCAAGTCATCGGCGCTATCAACGCCAATCACGCGCTGCTGGCCAAACGCGCTGGCTTTCGTGCCATTTACCTTTCGGGTGGCGGCGTCGCTGCAGGCTCGCTGGGCTTGCCTGATTTAGGTATTTCTAATTTAGATGACGTGTTAACGGATGTGCGCAGAATTACGGATGTGTGCGATCTACCTCTGTTGGTCGACGTTGATACCGGTTTTGGTTCGTCGGCGTTTAACGTCGCTCGTACGGTGAAATCGATGATTAAGTTTGGCGCGGCAGCCATGCATATTGAAGATCAGGTGGGTGCTAAGCGTTGCGGTCATCGTCCGAATAAAGAAATCGTCACCAAACAAGAAATGGTCGATCGCATCAAAGCAGCGGTTGATGCACGAACCGATGATCAGTTTGTGATTATGGCGCGTACCGATGCACTTGCCGTTGAAGGATTGGATTCTGCAGTCGAGCGAGCCGTGGCTTGCGTGGAAGCAGGTGCCGACATGATTTTTCCGGAAGCGATAACTGAGCTGTCGATGTACAAAAATTTTGCTGCCGCAGTGAAGGTGCCGGTGCTGGCGAACATTACTGAATTTGGCGCAACGCCATTGTTTAGCGTAGACGAATTGCGTGGAGCTGACGTTGGTATCGTGCTCTATCCTTTGTCCGCATTCCGTGCGATGAACAAAGCGGCTGAAAACGTTTATCTCGCCGTACGACGCGATGGAACACAAAAAAATGTCGTCGATACCATGCAAACGCGTATGGAACTCTACGACCGAATTGGTTATCACGATTTCGAACAAAAACTTGATGCGTTATTCGCGCAGCAAAAAGCTAAATAATAATTACATCACTTGGGAGTAAACATGAGCGATCAACAAACACCTGGTTTTAAACCTAAAAAATCCGTTGCCCTGTCAGGCGTCACTGCAGGTAACACCGCATTATGTACCGTCGGTAAAACAGGTAACGATTTGCATTACCGTGGTTACGACATTTTGGATGTGGCGGACGCCTGTGAATTTGAAGAAATTGCTCACTTGCTGGTGCATGGCAAATTACCGACTTCTGCTGAACTGAAAGCATACAAACAAAAGCTCAAAGCATTGCGTGGCCTACCTGCGAATGTGAAAGCAGTGCTCGAGTGGCTACCTGCGTCGTCGCATCCTATGGATGTGATGCGCTCAGGTGTTTCCGCGTTAGGTTGCGTGCTGCCAGAAAAAGATGATCACAACGCCCCGGGCGCGCGTGATATCGCTGATCGCTTGATGGCATCATTGGGTTCCATGCTGCTGTACTGGTATCACTACAGCCACAATGGCAAGCGCATCGAAGTTGAGACTGATGATGATTCTATCGGCGGCCATTTCCTGCATTTGCTGCACGGCGAAGAGCCATCTGAGCTGTGGGTTAAAGCGATGCATACCTCGTTGATTCTCTATGCTGAGCATGAATTCAATGCCTCCACCTTTGCTGGTCGTGTAATCGCCGGCACAGGCTCCGATATGTTCTCTGCCATCACAGGAGCGATCGGCGCATTACGTGGGCCTAAGCATGGTGGTGCCAATGAAGTGGCCTTTGAAATTCAAAAACGCTATGACAATCCGGATGAGGCTGAGGCAGACATTCGTCGTCGCGTAGAAAACAAAGAAGTCATTATTGGTTTTGGTCATCCTGTCTATACGATTTCTGATCCACGTAACAAAGTCATTAAAGAAGTTGCGCGTAATCTGTCCAAGAATGCTGGCTCAACCAAAATGTTTGATATTGCTGAGCGTTTGGAAACCGTGATGTGGGACGTGAAAAAAATGTTCCCTAACTTAGATTGGTTCTCAGCGGTGTCGTATCACATGATGGGTGTTCCAACAGCCATGTTCACTCCGCTGTTTGTGATTTCTCGTACATCCGGTTGGGCAGCGCACATCATTGAGCAACGCATCGATAACAAAATTATTCGACCCAGTGCAAATTACGTTGGGCCAGAAGATTTGAAATTTGTGCCTATCGCTAAACGTAAATAATTGCATAACCTAGACAGGGAATACGACGTAAAACGTATTCCCTGATTTTTTACTCTTTTTGACTTTGCCTCAACTCATGAATACTGCACACCGAAAGTCCCTGCCGGGCACCGCACTCGATTACTTTGATGTTCGCGCAGCGGTAGATGCCATTGCGCCAGGTGCTTTTGAAAAGCTACCGTATACCTCGCGTGTGCTAGCGGAAAATCTCGTGCGTCGATGCGAGCCTTCGGCGATCACAGCATCGCTTAAACAGTTAATCGAGCGTAAGCGCGATTTAGATTTCCCGTGGTATCCGGCGCGTGTGGTGTGTCACGATATTTTGGGTCAAACCGCTTTAGTAGATTTGGCTGGTTTGCGTGATGCGATTGCAGATCAAGGTGGCGATCCGGCTAAAGTAAATCCGGTCGTCCC
>CAINAY010000083.1 GCA_903846425.1 uncultured Noviherbaspirillum sp. | reverse complement strand
GTCGACCATAAATTTCCGTGGTCGCACCAATCAGGGTGTCAAATTTTTCCTGAGTGGGTAGTAACTTGTTTTGTTTCATCTTGCGGAACATCGCACTCTCCATTGCACTGGTCGCGCAGCTATTAATACCTGCAATATAACGCGATCCGGGCTGGGCCGACTTGGTATATTTTGAGACCTAATCCGGAGGATATGACCAGCTGTAGCCGGATCAACTATTTCCCAACGGCAGAACCTGTATGGGGTTGAGTACGCGCCCATAACGGAAGACTTCGTAATGCAGATGCGGACCGGTAGAACGTCCTGTGCTGCCTACATCAGCGATTCTTTGGCCACGCTTAACTGATTGGCCTTCTGTGACGTGGCGCTTGCTAATGTGGGCATAGCGCGTCATAAAACCTTCAGCGTGAGTCACCTCGACGATATTGCCATAAGTATCTTCCCAACCTGAGCGAGTCACTGTGCCATCAGCAGTCGCCAGAATGGGGGTACCGCTAACGGCAGTAAAGTCTAAACCTTCATGACGGGCAAGCGTTCCAGTAAATGGATCATTGCGCATGCCAAACCCGCTGGTCACCTTGAAGTCACCACCGATAGGAACACCGGTAGGGAGGGTTTGCAGCCAAAGTAGCTGGCGATCCCAATCCTTGGGCATTGAATTTACGATGTTTTGGAATTGACCAAACTCTTCTGTCGCTTCGTCAAAGGCATGTGACAAAGGTTGGCGAATATCTTGACCCGGATGGGATGTTGGAAGCAGTGGTCCACCTTTGCCATCTTCGGTAATGCTGCGTTTCTCGCGCATAGTGGCAGGTGTTGCTAGTTCCATGAAACGGTTTTTTAAGGCTTGAAGCTGACGAATGTCGCGTGCGGTTGAATCTAACATGTCTTGCAGCTTAGCGAGACGCTCGCGATAGACAGACTCCATGCGATGCTGTTCCGCTTGCGTGGTGACACCACCAAGACTGCGAGCCAACTCGGGCCTGACTTCGATTGCGATTTTGAATCCGACAAGGTAGAGGAGGAAGCCCGTGGCAACCAACGCGAACGCCATAGCGCAAGTTCCGACCAGCACTTTTCGCGCTGTGATCGAAATTGTCCGCACATGGCCGGTTGGACCGGACACCCACATCAACTGCATGCTGTTCCCCCTTATTGTCAGTTAGGTTGCGCTGAGGCAACCATTTTTAGGAACTGCTAATTATAGGGTCTTTCGGAAAAAATTCATCAGAAACATGCAGTAAATATCACTTTTAGAGGCTGCTTTTTTGCTCATTATTTCCCATGAGAAATATATTTTATTATTAAGGATCGTTAATGTTTTCATACAGATAACTTCGGAGTTTGACTCGAGTTGCTGGTTTCTGGTCTAAATACCGGTGGTAATGGGCTTTGGGGATAATCTGAGGGAATTCGAGCATCGAGCGGATAGCAAATAGCCTGCAGGGCATATCTCTGACTTTCATTACCAAGAAACTCAACAATCAACAGCAGGTTTCATATTTCCTGCTGTCTAATGAGAAAATGCAGCTGCATTTCCGAACAGTAAAACTGAGATACGTTGAGATGAAAACATTATTTCGACTGCCAATTGCCATGTCAATTATTTGGCTAGTACTAGCTTTTTTATCTTTTTTCTTTGTAGATTTTTATAACACGAAAAAAATTACGAATTCGTATTACTCAAAATGTATGGAACAGCAGGCTACGTATCCCAAAGATACGATTATTGAGGTGCAATGCAAAAGCGATAGAGACAAAATACTCAATGAGTGGGAAGAGACTAAATTCGTAACCCCTTGCATATTTGCCTTTTTATCACTTGGGATTTTCTGGTTTGTCGGTTTTGTGTTCGTGCGAACTAGCAAATGGACTCAAAGTGGTGACTAGACTGAAATGCTAAATTTTAGCTCTGTTAGGTCTTGTGCTGATTTAGGTGTATGAAGATTTACTGCAGACGCCATTATTACTGGCTGGGTGATTGCGCTAACGGCTGAAAAATCGTCAGCACAATTTCATGAGTGCTTTGAACCAAAATTTTCAGATTGGTTTGCACAGATAGTCATTGATTTAATTGGTCGGGGCGGCGGGATTCGAACTCGCGACCCCTTGCACCCCATGCAAGTGCGCTACCAGGCTGCGCCACGCCCCGACGAACTTCAAATTATATCAGAGGCATGACGCTTTGACTGATACGACTAGTAACTAAGTCGTATCAACGATAGATTCGTTTTTAGTAGTTCAGTATTGAATCAACTGTGACTTAAAATTATCGACAATCGCGTTCAATTTTCTAGTGTAGATGCCCGGTGTTTTGACCTACGTCCTCAGGCATTTCTGCGTGGACCATTTCTTCAGCTGAATCACAAAATAAAGGCGCACCACAATCATCACAAAATTCAGGAGAAAAAACTGTATCAGCGTTTTGTATTTTGGTTACGCCGGCTTCACGTAATGAGGCAACGATCTGTTGTAGGGGCGATAGAGGAGGTGCTAGGCCGGGCCGACGTGCTACATCGACTGGAGGTTCATCTTCAGCACTTTCTTCGTCATACAGTGGCCAGACGACGCCGTAATACACATCTGAATTGCTACTCAAACTAAAACTAATTCTGTATTCATCCACGCGCATGGCATTAGCTTGATCACCAATCGCTGCAACAATAGCTGACAGCTGATTGGCTTCAACCGATAGCGAGTGAGAAAGGTAATGAACAGCGGCTTTGAGTGAAATAGGTCGTACGGCCTTGTCCGCTTCGCGGCACGCGACGTAATAAGAATCGGGCAGCAGTAAATCAATGCCACAACCAGGCAGTAGTACTTGAACGTTGGGGCCAGCTTGCGTTTGCCATTGCTCAAGCACGCTACGGCGACTAAGTTGCGTATTAATGCCAGCTTCCTCTTCTTCCCAACGCAGCAACGGTTTTTTTATTTCGGCGGCGACGGCGATTAGCAGATAGCGTGTATCAGCCAAGAATGGCGCTGTTTCAGGTAGTTCGGTTGGCAGTTGTAGAGCTTTTCCATGTATCGCCGCATCGACCATACGACGGGTAAGCAAAAATGTGTCGCAATAACTGCGGGGTAGTTGATCAATAGAGAACAGTGCGGGAGCGAGTGCAGCATGCGTCCCTTGCGCAATGATGTGCCCGTGTAGATGAGACAACACAATTTGTATCTGCGCAGCAGATATCTGGCCGGAAAAAATCGCATACCGAGTCCAGGCAATGATAGGAACAGCTAGCAGTAATCCTTTGAAGACTTTGCCATCATGGGTCTGAGTACAGCTAGAGCTACTGGTTTCGACACCATCAAGCAGCACTTCATACGCTAAAGGATCGGTATGAAACAAATGATCAAGCGCACTGTCAATGGCCTGCTGTTGGTTGTTACCTAGGAGTTTTTCCAGGCTTTGATCGATAAGATTTTCCCAGTGACGACGTTCCAGTCGACTGCCTGACGTAGCTAGTGATTGAGCTAAGGTCGCCAGATTTTGGCTATCCGCTGAAAATTTTCTCGTAGGGTTTTTTAGCGAGCGACGCATGGTCATGTTCCGGTTGATGAGCAACGTGCAGAAGATCGATTGCGCCGCATATTAGCTAGGTCACAACTAACCAGCTATGGGTTGCGTGTGCAGCGCCTGATCGGAACAGGATTGTAAAGTAAAGCAGGGCGTTTGAAATTAACGCCCTGTTAACAATGACGACGCTAGGGTCGCCACTAACTCATACGTTTTATTTTTTCTCTTCTGTTGTAGTCGCAGCTGGAGCCGCTGCTGCAGGTGACTCAGCCGGTGCTGTGGCAGGAGCTGCGTGCTCTGCTTGGCCTCCCGCTTCGCCTTGCATATCAACTTTGTCTCCCATTTTGAAGACAAGCGTAAGAGAGATCGCTGCAAAAATAATGAAAGCAACAAGAATTTTCCACATGATGGTATCCGTAACTGGGATGAAAATTACTTTTAAAATTTACTCGGATAGAGAGTATCACTATCCGAGTAGCTTTAAAGCCTTAGGCGGCCAGAAGCTGCCGCAATACGAATGGCAAAATACCACCGTGACGATAGTAGTCCACCTCAATCGGTGTATCGATACGCAGTAACACCTTCACTTGTTGGCTCTGGCCGTTAGCGCGCTTAATGACTAAGGTCACTTCTTGTTGCGGCTTGATATCGTTCTCAAGGCCGATCAAATCAAAGCTTTCTTCACCGGTGATCTTGAGTGTATCCACGCTATCGTTGCCGATAAATTGCAATGGTAGTACACCCATACCGACTAAGTTAGAACGATGAATGCGCTCGAAGGATCGTGCAACGACTGCTTTAACGCCGAGCAGTTGCGTACCTTTAGCAGCCCAGTCACGTGATGAACCGGTTCCATATTCTTCACCAGCAAAAATCATCGTTGGAACATCATCAGCAATGTATTTCATTGCGGCGTCATAAATAGACATTTCCTGACCGCTAGGCTGATGAAGAGTAATGCCACCTTCAATGCGAGCGCCGTCGGGTGTTGCAGGGATCATCAAATTTTTGATGCGGACGTTCGCGAACGTGCCGCGCATCATGATTTCGTGATTACCACGACGTGATCCATACGAATTGAAATCAGCTTTCAGCACGCCGTTTTCTTGCAGCCATTTACCGGCCGGACTCGATTCTTTGATCGAGCCTGCAGGAGAAATGTGATCGGTAGTGATTGAATCGCCAAATACACCAAGTGCTCTGGCCGATTGAATACCCGTTGCAGCCGCTTTGGGTTGCATAGTGAAGTTTTCAAAGAATGGCGGCTCAGCGATGTAAGTTGATTTAGGCCAGTTGTAGATTTGACCTTCGGCGACACCGGTGATGTCTTCCCATAACTTACCTGGCGCACCTTTCACATCGGCGTAATTGGCTTTAAATGTTTTCGCATTCATGGCGAATTTCATCAGCTTCTGAATTTCTGCACTGGTTGGCCACACATCCCCGATGTAAACGTCTTGACCATTCTTACCTTTACCCAAAGGTTCAGTCATAAGGTCAGTGGTTACGTTACCCGCGATGGCATAAGCGACGACTAGCGGTGGCGAGGCTAAAAAGTTTGCGCGAATGTTAGGGTGAATACGTGCTTCGAAGTTACGGTTGCCCGATAACACAGCTGTAGCTACTACATCGTTTTTGACGATGGCTTCGTTCATCGCCGGTGTGAGATCACCTGCGTTACCGATACAGGTGGTGCAACCATATGCAGTGACGCCGAAACCTAGCTCTTCGAGGTAAGGCATCAGGCCCGCAGCTTCGAGATATTTAGTCACTACGCGTGATCCGGGGGCGAGTGAGGTCTTGATGTGCGGCGATACTTTTAATCCAAGAGCAACCGCTTTCTTTGCCAACAAACCAGCCGCCAGCAGAACGCTAGGATTGGAGGTGTTGGTGCACGAGGTAATCGCGGCAATTAACACATCACCGTTGTGGAGCTTGACGCCATCGGAGTTAGTGTACTCAGCATCGAGGTCATCGGCTTTTTTATTAAAGCCATTGTCAGCGATCGGTTTGGCGAACAGATCTCTGAAGGTATCTTTAACATGACCAATTTCAATTCGGTCTTGAGGACGCTTTGGACCCGCTAACGAAGGTGCAACTTTTGTCAGATCGAGCTCAACAGTTTTGCTGTAATCAATCTCGCCCAACTTAGGAATACCAAACAGACCTTGTGCTTTGAAGTAGGATTCGAAGGCATCAATTTCAGCCTTGGTGCGGCCAGTGCCGTGGAAGTAATCTATGGTTGCCTCATCTACTGGGAAGAAGCCCATGGTGGCGCCGTATTCTGGTGCCATGTTAGCGATGGTGGCGCGATCAGTCAGAGACAATGACTGCGTACCTTCACCGAAAAATTCGACAAACTTACCAACGACTTTTTCTTTACGCAGCATCTCAGTGATTGTCAGCACCAGATCGGTTGCTGTCACGCCTTCGCGTAATACGCCGGTGAGGTTTACGCCTACAACATCTGGAGTCAGGAAATACACAGGCTGACCAAGCATGCCGGCTTCCGCTTCAATACCACCCACACCCCAGCCAACCACACCAATGCCGTTAATCATGGTGGTGTGCGAATCGGTACCTACCAAGGTGTCAGGGTAATAAACGCCTTCACGATGGTGCACGCCGCGCGCTAGGTATTCGAGATTGACTTGGTGAACAATACCAAAGCCCGGTGGCACAACGCCAAACGTATCGAACGCTTGCATGCCCCATTTCATGAACTGGTAGCGCTCGTTATTACGCTTGAATTCTAGTTTCATGTTTAGATCGAGCGCATCTTTTTCGCGGAAGTGATCAATTTGTACCGAGTGATCAACCACCAGATCGACAGGTACGAGTGGTTCGATGTTTTTAGGATTCTTTCCCATTTTGGATGCAACGCCGCGCATCGCAGCAAGGTCTGCCAAAAGAGGTACGCCAGTAAAGTCTTGCAGAACAACACGCGCTACAACAAAAGGAATTTCATCGGTTCGTGCCGCATTCGGTTTCCAGCTAGCGAGTTGACGCACATGGGCTTCAGTGACTTTTTTGCCATCGCAGTTACGCAGGACCGACTCAAGCACGATGCGGATAGAAATCGGCAGACGATCAATATCGATTCCGGTTGATTTTTTCAGTGCGGGCAATGAATAAAATTTACCTTTTTTAGTTCCGGAAATCTTGAATTCCTTGAGCGTTTTAAGCGTGTTATGCGACATGTGTACTCCTTGTTTTTAATCGTAATCTTGAATTAACTTTGCTTGTTATTCGGTACTTATCATCGTTGTGTGAGCGCGCTGCCCACGTAAATTATTATTTTGCTCGCGCTATCGTTGTGCAGTCACTCACGACGGGCGTTCCTTCTTGACCATCTAGCAGCATCGCCTTCGAAGGTATGCTTATCCAAATCAGACCGCTTTGAGGATGCTCGAAGCGATTGACTCCCGTCGAGGTTGCTACTCGCTTCATCCGGTAAACATATCCCTGCCAAATCAGTTCAATCACGCTGTCTTTGCGGTGATCGCCTGCAATTGACATTCGTAATCCGTATTCGCAGATCAGGTCAGTTTGCGCAGCGTTAGCTGATCCGCTCAGTAAGGAGGCAGTAACGACAAAAATTAAAATTAAATATCGCATGCTGCCCCCTGTGCATTATTTTTAGTTAAAGCAGTTCATCTGCCTTTTCTGGCAACGCCTGCCCGGTTTGTTTGGCCCGCTTTAATACGGTCCAGTAATAGCGATAACTTGCTCGGTCATGTAGCTTACCTTGGTGTTGGATCGGCCCCCAATGATTGGCCCGCGCAGCGAGCAAAATTGCGGCTGCGTCTTCTGTTTCATGCGCTGTTGGAGCAAAGGCTGCCAGTATTGGTTTGATCTGGTCAGGGTGAATACTCCACATGCGTTGGTAACCAAACTGCCGACAGGCCAGATTAGCATCGCTGGCAACCACCGACAGATCTCTAATTTCAGTGCACACATTATGCGATGCGACTTTGCCATGTGCGTGACAAGCCGCCGATATTTCTACTTTGGCACGTGTCACTAGCGGATGGCTAAATTGCCCGGGGCTACGCATCGCATCGCCAGGTACTGCGCCAAAGTGCGCTGAGACAAAATCCATCACGCCAAACGACAGGCACTCAATACCTGCCAACCCCGCAATATCCCACACCTGGTGCAGTGCCTGGTGGGTTTCAATCAGAACATGAATCGGCAGCGCAGGGCGTCCTGCAGCTGATGCGTGATGCACTATGGTTTGAACCGCTGCTTTGAGCTGAATAAGGCTTTCTACCTTAGGGATAACAAGGTAGGCAAGTTTGTCTGCCGCGAGTTTGCAGATGGTGGCAACATCTTGCTCAAAGAAAGGGCTATCCGCATCATGCACGCGTGCGCCTATGCGATTGAAACGATTATCTACGCTAGAAAGAAGTTCGCCTACGAGTTTTGCATGTGCCGTTTCATTGCCGGCAGCCGCGCCATCTTCACAATCAAACGTGATATCGAAGACGGGGCCAAGCTCTTGCTGAAGCGCGAGAGATTTGCGCATCAATTTTTCTGAGCCTGCGTAATGATCGCAGACCGGTATAGCAACCGGCTGGTGTGTACCCTGAAACAAAACCTCGGATGCGTGCATGAGGAAAGAGTAGGACAGTAGTGCAGGTTATTGAAGGCGCAGGAAGACCGTATGGCCTACCTGCGCGCAGTGGGATTAAGGCAGCAGGTGCTTAACGCCGTCTTTTTCTTCAGTCAATTCTTTCAGCGTGAGGTTGATGCGCTCTTGTGAGAATGCGTCAATCTCAAGTCCTTGCACAATCGTGTATTCACCATTTTGTGTGGTGACTGGAAAACCAAACATCACATCCTTAGGAATGCCGTAAGAACCGTCGGATGGAATGCCCATCGTAGTCCATTTACCGTTAGTGCCGAGTACCCAATCACGAACATGATCAATCGCAGCATTGGCCGCAGATGCTGCAGAGGAGAGACCGCGTGCTTCAATAATTGCACCACCGCGTTTGCCTACTGTCGGCAAAAAGACATCTTTATTCCATGCTTCATCGTTGATCATGGTTTTGACTGAGTTGCCTTCAATGGTGGCAAATCGATAGTCAGCGTACATGGTGGGCGAGTGATTGCCCCAGACGCAGAGCTTTTCGATAGCCGACACCGGTTTACCTGTTTTTGCCGCGATTTGTGAGAGCGCGCGGTTGTGATCCAGTCGCAGCATGGCGGTGAAATTTTTAGCGGGCAGGCTAGGTGCAGATTTCATTGCGATGTAAGCGTTGGTGTTAGCTGGATTACCCACCACCAGTACTTTGACATTACGTGAAGCCACAGCATCCAGCGCTTTACCTTGAACTGTAAATATCTGGGCATTCGCCTCGAGCAAATCTTTACGCTCCATGCCAGGTCCGCGTGGACGGGCGCCAACCAGCAGAGCGACGTCTGCATCTTTAAATGCTGTCATTGGATCGGAATGCGCTGTCATACCGGCCAACAGAGGAAACGCGCAGTCGTCCACTTCCATCATCACGCCCTTGAGGGCTTTTTGGGCTTTTTCGTCAGGAATTTCGAGTAACTGAAGAATCACAGGCTGGTCTTTACCCAGCATATCGCCATTAGCGATGCGAAACAGTAATGAGTAGCCGATCTGGCCAGCAGCGCCGGTCACAGCGACGCGCATAGGGGCTTTAGCCATAGTGAGTCTCCAATCAGTCGAATAATGTGCAAATTAGGTAAGACCCTCTATTGGAGGGTCCCAGCATTGCTCGCGAGTTTAGGGGTAGGCCGGCACCTCTGTCAATGCGTATCTTATATCTTATATAAGACATATTACTGCACAATTTTCTGGACGTTGAGAGGGTATCTGTGGTGAAATCTCCAGCTATGAGCCAATCCGTCACCACGCCAGCCGCTTCGGGTTCGGCCGCCAGTGCAAGCGGTCCTGGGGCAGCATCGCCCACCTTCAGCCCTTTGTATCAGCAAATTAAATCGCTGATCATGCAAAGTCTTCAGTCGGGCGAGTGGAAGCCGGGTGAGTTAATCCCCAGTGAAGTCGAGTTAGCATTTCGCTACAAGGTGAGTCAGGGTACGGTTAGAAAAGCCATCGACGAGCTTTCTGCCGAAAATTTGGTGGTTCGTCGCCAAGGAAAAGGTACCTTTGTCGCGACCCATCATGAGGCGCGTGTTCAGTTCCGTTTTTTGCGCTTGTCACCCGATGGTGGCGAGGCACATCAACCCGAAAATCATATTATTGAAGTCAAGCGGATGCGAGGCCCCGCCGAAGTGGCGCGCGTGCTCGATATTAAGGCCGGCGATTCAGTTATTTTTATACGGCGTGTTCAGTATTTTGATGCGGCGCCTATCATTCTTGAAGAAATCTGGTTGCCGGGCGCGATATTCAAAGGCTTAACGTCAGAGCGATTGGCCGAATACAAAGGGCCGATGTACGGTTTGTTCGAAACTGAATTCGGCACCCAGATGATACGTGCGTCGGAAAAGCTCAAGGCAGTGCCCGCTGATGACACGGCTGCAGAATTACTCAAAGTACCGCTCGGTAGCCCGTTGTTAAACGTTGATCGCGTGGCTTACACCTACGGTGACCGGCCGGTCGAATTACGACGCGCACTCTATGCAACCGAAAGTCACCACTATCACAATGAACTTAGTTAATGCGAACGGAGCGATTATATTGACGCGCCGAACTTTTTTAGCCCAAACAGATAGAATCTGGGTTTGCACAACAAGATAGACACCGTTGGAGAAGATGCTCATGCCTGAAGCAAGAAACACTAAACGCTTTACCAACATTCACATCACCGACATTTTGCGCTATCGCTTGCCGCTATCGGGCATCGTTTCGATTTTGCATCGAGTCAGTGGCGCGATGATGTTTTTGTTGTTGCCCTTCATTCTTTACCTATTCGATCTTTCAATTACTTCCGAAATTTCCTTCGCTTATTTGCAGGGTTTTGCCAGCCACTGGTTCGTAAAATTACTGATTCTCGGACTCTCCTGGGCTTACCTGCATCACTTTTGTGCGGGTGTTCGTCACTTGATTATGGATGCGCACATTGGACTATCGAAAGAAGGTTCAGCTAAATCAGCGCGTTCGGTATTTTTTGTCAGCGTACCTTTGGCCTTGCTGGTTGCATTGAAACTGTTTGGAGATTTTTAAGATGGACAACAATATCGGACCTAAGCGTCTGGTGGTGGGGGCGCACTATGGATTGAGGGATTGGCTAGCTCAACGCGCTACAGCGATTGTGATGGCTGTTTTCACTATCGTTTTGCTTGTTCTGTTTCTCGGTGCTGGTGAATTTAGTTATGAAGCCTGGGCGGGTTTGTATGCTCAGCAGTGGTTCAAACTATTTGCGTTCGTAACCTTCATGTCCTTGTACTACCACGCGTGGGTGGGTGTTCGCGACATTTGGATGGATTACGTTAAACCCGTTGCCGTAAGACTGTTATTGCAAGTGCTGACAATTCTCTGGTTAGTCGGTTGTGCCGGCTGGACAGTTCAGATTCTGTGGAGAGTGTAAACGTGACATCGATTAAATCCTCCATTCCATCACGACGCTTCGACGCAGTTATCGTCGGTGCGGGTGGCTCCGGCATGCGAGCATCGTTGCAACTGGCACAAGCTGGTTTAAACGTCGCCGTGCTTTCAAAAGTTTTTCCAACGCGCTCACATACCGTTGCAGCGCAAGGTGGTATCGGTGCATCGCTGGGCAATATGTCAGAAGACAATTGGTACTGGCATATGTTCGACACTGTAAAAGGTAGTGATTACCTTGGCGACCAAGATGCGATTGAATTCATGTGTCGTGAAGCTCCCAAAGTGGTGTACGAGCTTGAGCATTTGGGTATGCCGTTTGATCGTAACCCCGATGGCACGATTTATCAGCGTCCATTCGGTGGACACACAGCTAATTTCGGTGAAAAACCCGTTCAACGTGCGTGCGCTGCAGCTGATCGTACCGGTCACGCGATGTTGCACACGCTGTATCAGCGTAACGTTCAAGCGAGAACCCATTTCTTTGTTGAGTGGATGGCGATCGACATTGTTCGCGATGCAGACGGTGATGTTGTCGGTGTGGTTGCACTAGAAATGGAAACTGGCGAAGTCATGGTGCTTGAAGCGAAGACCACCGTGTTTGCTACCGGCGGTGCAGGCCGTATTTGGGCTGCATCGACGAATGCTTTCATCAATACTGGTGACGGCATGGGCATGGCTGCACGTGCAGGCTTGCCGCTTGAAGATATGGAATTTTGGCAGTTCCACCCAACCGGCGTTGCCGGCGCTGGCGTGTTGATCACCGAAGGTGTGCGTGGTGAGGGTGGAATTTTGATTAACAGCGAAGGTGAGCGCTTCATGGAGCGTTACGCGCCTACGCTGAAAGATTTAGCGCCGCGTGATTTTATTTCGCGCTCAATGGATCAGGAAATCAAAGAAGGCCGTGGCTGCGGTCCGAAAAAAGATCACGTCTTACTCGATCTTCGTCATATCGGTGCTGACACCATACGCAAGCGTCTGCCATCGATTCTTGAAATTGGCCATAAATTTGCCAACGTGGATGCAACGCGTGAGCCGATTCCAGTCGTGCCTACAATTCACTATCAAATGGGTGGCATTCCTACCAACATACATGGTCAGGTAGTCGCACCTAAAAATGGCGGCCAAGAAATCGTACGCGGTTTGTATGCTATCGGTGAGTGTGCGTGCGTATCTGTTCACGGTGCCAATCGTCTGGGTACAAACTCCTTACTCGATTTGTTGGTGTTTGGTCGCGCTGCAGGTAACCACATTGTTGATAGCAAGCTCAAAGAGCAGCATCACAAACACTTACCAGCGGATGGTGCTGATTTTGCGTTATCGCGCTTGGCACATCTGGAAGCATCGACAGGCTCAGAGCGAGTGCAAGACGTTGCTAACGATATTCGCAAAACTATGCAGCACTATTGCAGCGTGTTCCGTACTCAAGAGCTGCTAGACGAAGGCGTTAAACACATCACGGAACTCGATGAGCGTCGTAAGCATGTTTCGTTCAAAGATAAATCTAAAGTGTTCAATACAGCGCGAGTAGAAGCCCTAGAACTCGACAACCTGATTGAAACAGCGAAAGCCACTATCGTGTCAGCCGCAGCTCGCAAAGAATCGCGAGGTGCGCATGCGCATCGCGATCACGAAAAACGCGATGATGAAAACTGGATGAAACACAGTTTGTGGTTCTCCGAAGGCAATCGACTCGATTACAAGCCCGTGGTCACTAAGCCACTGACTGTAGAAACGTTTAAACCCAAGGCACGTACCTTCTAAGCTCGGAAAAATCATGACTCGTACTGTCAAATTTCAGATTTATCGTTACGACCCGGATAGGGACGCAAAACCGTATATGCAGGACCTCACGGTCACGCTGCAAGATACCGATAAGA
Organism: uncultured Noviherbaspirillum sp.; assembly: GCA_903846425.1. Taxonomy (GTDB): domain Bacteria; phylum Pseudomonadota; class Gammaproteobacteria; order Burkholderiales; family Burkholderiaceae_D; genus Pernthalerella; species Pernthalerella communis. The sequence goes on along the minus strand of CAINAY010000083.1, from coordinate 2,188 downwards.
TGTTGCTCGATGCATTGCAACGTATCAAAGCCGATGTCGATGATTCGCTCGCGTTGCGTCGCTCGTGTCGTGAAGGTGTGTGCGGCTCCGATGCGATGAACATCAATGGCAAAAATGGTCTTGCTTGCACCACCAATCTCAATGAGTTAACCGAACCGATTGTGCTGCGTCCGCTGCCTGGTTTGCCAGTGATTCGAGATCTGATCGTCGACATGACGAACTTCTTCAAACAATATCATTCGATCAAGCCGTATTTGGTCAACACCACCATACCGCCAGAAAAAGAACGCCTGCAAATGCCTGCTGAGCGTGAAGAATTAGATGGTTTGTATGAATGCATACTGTGCGCGTGCTGCTCAACTTCGTGCCCATCGTTTTGGTGGAATCCCGATAAATTCGTCGGCCCTGCAGGTTTGTTGCAAGCGTATCGTTTTATCGCCGATAGTCGCGATGAAGCCACTGCTGAGCGCTTAGATAATCTGGAAGATCCGTATCGCTTGTTCCGTTGCCATTCGATTATGAATTGCGTTGATGTGTGCCCCAAAGGCCTCAATCCAAACAAAGCGATTGGCAAAATTAAAGAGCTGTTAGTTCGACGCGCTGTATAGTTTGATGGAAAGTGGCAGACATCAGGACGACCCAGCGCGCCGCGCACGATTACGTTGGCGAAGCCGTAGGGGGTTGCTAGAGAACGATCTGATTCTGACTCGCTTTCTGGATTTGCATGAATCGACATTGAGTGATGACGAGGTTGATGCATTGACTCGCTTACTCGAGTTGCCAGACAACGATTTGATGACTCTTTTGCTGGGACAAAACGATCCCACCGAGTCCTTAGATCTACCGAACGTAAAATCGCTCTTGGTGCGATTACGAGCGGCGTAAATAAATGAGTGTGGTTTTGCAGTTAGAAGAACACAACAACGGACTGTGAATTTTGTTATTTTTTGAATCGAAGGTGGAGCCATGACCCAATCTGACACCAAAGCAACGCTGTCTTTTTCCGATGGCTCGCCATCCATTGATTTCCCAGTCTACAAAGGCTCGATAGGGCCGGACGTTGTCGATATTCGCAAGCTCTACGGCGCCACTGGCAAATTCACCTACGACCCCGGCTTCATGTCGACTGCAGCGTGTAATTCATCGATTACCTACATCGATGGCGATAAAGGTGAGCTACTCTATCGCGGCTATCCGATCGAACAATTAGCAGTGAACTGCGATTTTCTCGAAACTTGCTATCTCCTATTGAATGGAGAGCTGCCTAGCGCAAAACAGAAAGATGTTTTCGTCGATACCGTCACGCATCACACCATGGTGCACGAGCAGATGCAGTTTTTCTTCCGCGGCTTCCGTCGTGATGCGCATCCTATGTCAGTGTTGGTCGGTACTGTCGGTGCGTTGGCGTCGTTCTATCATGACTCGCTCGACATTAATGACCCACATCATCGCGATGTATCCGCGATTCGTTTAATCGCCAAGATGCCAACCTTAGTGGCGATGGCGTATAAATATTCGATCGGTCAGCCGTTTATTTATCCACGTAATGATTTGTCCTACAGCGCAAACTTCATGCGCATGATGTTTGCTACACCTGCTGAAGATTACAAAATTAATAATGTGTTAGTGCGCGCATTAGATCGCATCCTGATCTTGCATGCCGATCACGAACAAAATGCATCAACATCGACAGTGCGTTTAGCTGGTTCATCAGGCGCGAATCCATTTGCGTGTATTGCTGCAGGTATTGCTTGTCTATGGGGTCCGGCACACGGCGGTGCCAATGAGGCAGCACTGAATATGCTCAAGGAAATTGGTTCTGTCGACAATATCCCGGCCTTCATTGCTCAAGTCAAAGATAAGAATTCAAATGTGAAGCTGATGGGCTTCGGTCATCGTGTTTATAAAAACTTTGATCCACGTGCCAAGCTCATGCGTGAAACCTGCCATGAAGTCTTGAACGAACTCGGTCTTCAGAACGACCCCCTGTTCAAACTGGCGATGGCCCTGGAAAAAGTCGCTTTGGAAGACGAGTACTTTGTATCGCGTAAGCTATATCCGAATGTCGATTTTTATTCAGGTATCGTGCAATCGGCACTGGGCATTCCAGTGTCACTGTTCACCGGTATTTTCGCCATGGCACGCACAGTGGGTTGGATTGCACAGTGGAATGAAATGATTTCCGATC
>CAINAY010000082.1 GCA_903846425.1 uncultured Noviherbaspirillum sp. | reverse complement strand
GTTAAAAACCTTTGTAAAAACTCGCCTCACACCGCATAAGTACCCACGCGAAATTGTGTTTGTTGAAGATCTGCCTAAAACAGCGACGGGCAAGATACAACGCTTCCGCTTACGTGAGTTGTAAAATTGTTGGGTTCGTCTATGCATGCAGCTCTACGCTGGAACGACCATGACATCCGCATTGAATATCAATGGGTAGGTGATACCAATCCGTCTGCACCCGTCATGGTTTTTCTGCACGAAGGTTTGGGTTCGGTCGCACTGTGGAAAGAATTTCCCGACACGCTATGCCGCCGCTTACAGTTGCGCGGATTAGTCTACTCCCGCCCTGGCTATGGCTCATCAACACCGCGAGCTTCTGATGAACACTGGGGTAAGGATTTCATGCATCAACAAGCATGGGATGTTTTGCCTGCTCTGCTATCGACACTGAATGTAAAACAGCCTTGGTTGTTTGGTCACAGTGATGGTGGCTCGATTGCTTTGCTATACGCCTCTAAATTTACAGCTGAGTGCGCGGGTGCGATTGTTGTCGCCCCCCACATTATGGTAGAAGACATCAGCATTAGCAGCATTACTGAGGCACGTCAGGCTTATCAGCACGCAGGGCTACGCGATAAACTCTCTCGCTATCATGACGATGTAGATTCGGCCTTTTATGGATGGAATGATGTCTGGCTCAGTCCTACATTTCGCGACTGGTCAATTGAATCTACATTGCCATCGATATGTTGTCCGCTGCTATCGATTCAAGGCGAACAAGATGAGTATGGAACCCTACGCCAAATCCGCGACATAAAAGTCCACCTACCCCATACCGCTGTGCTTGCGTTAGCGGATTGCGGACACTCACCTCATCGCGATCAACCTGAAGCCTTAATCAAAGCAGTATCGCAATTCATCGCTCAGCATTCTAAGCATTAATTAAAACTTAGCACCGCTAGCAACCTTACGACGAATCAACGGCGAGACGCGATAACGATCTTCACCGTATTCCGCTGCTAAGTTTTGCAGCACGCGCATCACAACAGCAAACCCTATACGCTCAGCCCACGCCAGCGGCCCGATGGGATAGTTAACACCCTTCTGCATCGCCAAATTCGCATCCGCTGCATTGCATACGCCTTGATTAACCGCATCGGCCGCTTCATTCGCCAACATCGCTACGGTACGCATCACCACCATGCCCGGCACATCGCGCAGCACCGTGACTCGATAGCCAGCCGCCTGCAGCACACCTATCAATGCCGTTTGCGCTGCTGATGAACACTGATCCGCCACAGCTACTGCCAAACGTGTGCACGTTGGACTATCGAATGCCAGATCCACCAGCATCGTGTCGGCATAACCTGACTCTGATGCACGCACGGTCGCGCTGCGCCCATCCGTTAAATACAGTGATGCGCCATGCAGAGTGATGAGTGGTGAGTCATTACAATTAGCTTCATGCCATTCGACCTCATGACCAGCCGCGCTGAGTCGCGCAGCGATAGCTTCTGCTAGAGATGAATTACGCAAGAAAGACGGTGTGCCGCTATACGTACAGTCAGCATGCTGTTGGACCACCGGTGCAGGGATATCCGGTCCATACGAATAAAAACCGCGGCCGGATTTACGTCCTAAATATCCGGCATTCAGCAGCTCTTTTTGAATGATTGACGGTGTAAATCGCGGATCATTGTAGTAAGCCTCAAACACTGATTGAGTCACAGCGAAATTCACATCATGACCAATCAAATCCATCAGCTCGAAAGGCCCCATACGAAAACCACCAGACTCTCTCATCACTGCATCAATCGATGCAGGATCAGCTGCTTGTTCAAGCAAGAGACGCAAGGCTTCTGCATAAAATGGACGCGCTACACGATTAACGATAAAACCAGGAGTAGACGTCGCCCTTACTGGCAACTTACCCCAGGCTTTAGCCGTAGCATCAATACAATCAGCCACCGCAGGCGATGTCGCTAATCCACTAATGACTTCTACCAGCGCCATCAAGGGCACGGGATTAAAGAAATGCATACCCACTAAACGCGCTGGGTGTTTCAATTTTGCGCCGATCGAGGTAATTGATATCGATGATGTATTGGTAGCCAGAATACAGTCGTTAGTAACAATCGCTTCAAGCGATGTAAATAATTGCTGCTTCATCTCTAAGTTTTCAACAATCGCCTCAACGACTAAGGCGGATTGCTTAAATTCGCTTAACGAAGAAGCCGCATGCAGGCGTGAAACTGCCGCAGTGGCCTGCTCGGAGTTCATGCGACCTTTATCAACCAACATAGTCAGCACTTTTCGTATCGAATCGCAGGCCGCTTGCGCAGCACCATCGCGCGCGTCGAATAACAGCACCGTGTGGCCTGCAACTGCAGCCACCTGCGCTATACCTGTACCCATGGCGCCACTTCCTACCACACCGATCACACTCGTTACACTAAGCGCTTCTGACATTCGAAAATCCTAATGGATGAAATTAAAAATTGTGGACAGCAGCAACATTATCGCAGCACTGATCTTTCGGTAAAAATTACCTCGATATTTCTAAGGTCTATTAGGTACGGCCTGTACTACAATTAGGACACGTTACATCTAGTTTATGTAATAAACGGCTGCTAGTCGCTGTGCGAACGAGCACTTGCCGGATTTGAAACTCACCCTTAGTCAAAGAGAGTCTAATGAAACTATTATTTCCACGTGCATTACTCGTTCTGATGGCCTGCTTGCTGCCAGCACTGGTATCGGCACAGACGATTACGCTTAAGGTCCATCATTTTTTGCCAGCCGGCTCAACGGCCCACAAGAATTTTATGGTGCCTTGGTGCGCCAAGATAGAAAAAGAATCAGCGGGCAAACTCAAATGCCAGATCTATCCATCTATGCAAATGGGTGGCTCACCACCTCAGTTGTTTGATCAGGTGAAAGATGGTGTGGTGGATATTATCTGGACTGTGCCCGGCTATCAGGCAGGACGCTTTCTTGTGACAGAGGCTTTCGAATTGCCTTTCATGGTTCAAGATTCTGAACGCGCTAGCCGCGGCTTGTGGCATTACGCGATGAAAAATGCGAGTGCTGAATACAAAGGCGTGAAACCGATTTTGTTTCACATGCATGATGGCGCACTACTGCACACGACAAAAAAACAAGTTAAAAGTATGGATGATTTTAAAGGCCTAAAAATTCGTGCGCCGAATCGTCAAGCCTCAAAAATGGTTGCTGCCCTCGGAGCCACACCCGTACCTATGCCACTGCCTCAGGCTGCTGAAGCGCTATCCAAAGGTGTGATTGATGGTGCGATGATTCCCTGGGAAGTTATCCCCACCATGAAGTTTGAAGAAATCACTAAATTTCATACCGAAGCAGCTGCTGGTGAAGCACAAATGTCAAATACCGCATTTGTATTTGCAATGAATCAGGCCAAATACGATAGCTTGCCACCTGAATTGAAAAAAGTTATCGACGCTAATAGCGGACCAGAGATGTCGGCATGGGTAGGTAAAGTGTTTGTTGACGACATCGCACCCGGACGCAAGTCGGCCGAACTTCGTAAAAATACTTTCTACACCTTGCCAACAGCTGAAATAAAACGCTGGGAAGCAGCGACTGCTGGCGTTGCTGATGAATGGGTCAAAGAAGTAACCAGCAAAGGATTTGATGGCAAGCGCTTATTGGATGAAGCAAAAGCTGCCTGCAAATAATCTGATTGAAAATGTGTGATGTAAAAAAGCCCAGACAAATTCCCGGGCTTTTTTATT
>CAINAY010000081.1 GCA_903846425.1 uncultured Noviherbaspirillum sp. | reverse complement strand
TTAATAAAAGTCATTAACTAATTAATTAGACAACGTCCGCTACTCCAATGTCTCGCAGGCAGGCAGGTCAATCAAAAAAGACCGCCCTCCTATTACTTCAGTCACTTCAATTTTTTCAAAATAGCAAAAGGTGATTCTAATTTACTACTAACTGCCGCCTCTGAACCTTCAGGACAAACCTCATGCCGCGGCGATAAAGGCAACGATAACAAAGCCTCGTCTTCGACCAGTACCATTAAATCCATCGCTGTTGAGGCAACAATGACGTCGATAGTCTCGTCATCCAGCCTTTCTTCGGTTGCCTCTGCTTGCGCCTCGTCCGCTACCAACACCAGACGGCTTTTTGCACTTATCAGTTGAGTAAAGGGAGTAAGGCAGCGCTGACAAACTAAGCGAACCTCTCCTTTAACTGACAGAGACAGTTGCGGCAAGCCCTCAGAATGACGCCCGCCTTGAAACTCCCAAGCCAACTCACCAGTGGCATCATGCAAGTCAGCTCGCAGCCTGACGAATTCGGCGACGGGAGTCGTGCCAGAAGCCTGCTCGGCCAGTCGACAAAATTCAAGACTGTTAACGGTGGTAGCACTCATACGCCAGTAGAATTCGGAAAACCCGCTATGATAACAGGGTTTACTTTCCGCTTTGCGATGCGACTCCTGCTTACTTTTTAGGCAAATCAGCGCTCAACTTTACTCAGCCACCCTCTCGATTCATGCCACCTTCACTCGCTCCGCGCTTGATTCTCGCTTCAGGCTCGGCCTATCGCAAAGAACTCTTATCTCGCCTTCAGTTGCCCTTCGATGTTATTTCCCCAGACATCGATGAAACGCCGCTAAAAAATGAAAATCCAGCAGAAACTGCCTTAAGGCTTGCCGAAGCTAAGGCCAAAGCAGTCGCTAAGCTGGCGGATTCTTCTCTGATTATCGGATCAGATCAGGTCGCCACCTTAGACCACGAGCAAATAGGAAAGCCCGGCGATCATGCACGCGCATTGGCACAACTAAAAAAAATGCGAGGGCGTGACGTGATTTTTCATACTGCGCTATGTCTGGTGGACAATCGCACGGGAAGCACAACGCCTTTGCAGATCGAGTCAGTCGCCACCACCGTTACATTCAGAGATTTACCCGACGCAGAGCTAGACGCCTATCTACAGATTGAAAAACCCTATGATTGTGCAGGCAGCGCAAAAAATGAAGGCTTAGGTATTGCACTGATTGATCACATTCGAAGCGACGACCCGACCGCTCTCACCGGCTTGCCCTTAATTGCATTAACTCGCATGCTGCGCGCAGCCGGCGTGCGCTTTTTTACTTTATAGATCAATGAACGGCACTCTTTATCTCATTCCCAATTCTTTAGGCCCTGGCGCATTGGATGAGGTGCTGCCCGCTTCTGTGCGCCAAACAACGGCACAGTTAGATTACTTCATCGCTGAAAATGCTAAGACAGCGCGCGCCTTTTTGAAACTGGTATCGACTACGCATCCGTTGGGAAAGCCATTACAGGAAATCGAGATTCGTGAATTAAATATCAACACCGCAGCCTCAGAGCTGCCTGCACTGCTAGCACCTTTGCTAGCAGGTAGAAATGCAGGATTAGTTTCGGAAGCCGGCGTTCCTGCTGTAGCGGATCCGGGTGCAGATTTAGTTAGACTCGCGCATCAAAAAAATATACCGGTAAAACCGCTAGTCGGTCCTTCATCCATACTGCTAGCGTTGATGGCCAGTGGCTTAAATGGGCAGAGCTTTGCCTTCCAAGGATATCTGCCGACTGATTCAGGGCAACGAGCGAATCGTTTGCGCCAGCTTGAACAACGTTCGCGTCAAGAAAAACAAACACAGATTTTTATTGAAACACCGTATCGTAACGAGGCCATGCTGGAAGCTATTGCCAATCACTGCACTAGCTCGACACTACTCACGGTGGCGACTGATCTGACGCTGGAAACTGAAACGGTACGTACTCAGTCTGTTCAGATCTGGAAAAATGAAATTACCGCCGGACGATTTCCTGATTTCAAAAAAAAGCCGACGGTATTTTTACTACTCGCGATTTAATACAACGTTCACGAATGCAATCGTGACTTATTAATACTTTATCGTGGCTTAAGCCATTCGTTACCCATCGCACGCGCTGCACCTTCACCCACGGCTGCACCAAATTTTTTCAACACACGATCTGACAATCCCTCGCGTACGGTGTAATCAATCACATCCTCTGCTTTTAGTACATCGCGTGCGACGCTATCGACTGTACCCAAGCCATCGGCCAAACCAAGGGTGATCGCATGGCTACCGGTCCAAAACAGGCCTGAGAAAATCTCTGGATTTTCCTTCAAGCGTTTACCCCGACCTGCGCGAACTGCATCGATGAACTGCTCATGTATTTCTTTGAGCATCGCTTGGGTAAATTCTTTATGTTTCGCGCTGTAAGGCGAAAAAGGATCCATTAACGCTTTATTTTCACCGGCAGTCATCAAGCGACGCTCAATGCCTAATTTATCCATTAAGCCGGTAAATCCAAAGCTACTCATCAACACACCTATCGAACCTACTATGCTGGCCTGACTCACGTAAATTCTATCGGCAGCCGCAGCAATGTAATAGCAACCGGAAGCGCACATGTCTTCAACAACCACATACACTGGTTTGTTCGGATGTAGTTTGCGCAGTCGATTAATTTCGTCATTCACAATCGCAGATTGAACAGGGCTTCCGCCAGGGCTGTTCATCTTCAAAATCAAGCCCACCGAAGCGACATCACTGAACGCATCATTTAAGGCTGGCAAAATCGAACTCACGGACCCTGTGCTGCTACCCGCATCAATCTCGCCGTCGATCTCAATCAAGGCGGTATGACGCGAGTTCACTTGTTTGGTCGACCCTTTGAGATCAAAGGCCGTCCACAACGCAATGAGTGCCAGTATCAGCGCCGAGAAACGGAAAAATACGCGCCAGCGACGATTCATGCGCTGATCTTCCAGCAATTCATAGGCAAGTTTTTCTAGCAGCACATAGGGTGGCCCAGCCGTTTCGGCGACCTTAGTTGTGGTTGCTGATTCACTTGCTGATTCACTTACTGATTCTTGCGAAGATTTTGGCGTAGATTCTGGCGCTGGTGATGGCGCAGCAGATTCGGGTTCTTGACCGGGGGTGTTCTCGTTCATTGGAAAAATTCCTGTAGGCGTTAATACTTAGATTCAGGCTCGGGTCGGACGCACGTAGTCGTCGGGTTCCCAAAAAATTTTCTTGTCGCGCTCGATAACGTTGATCGCATGCAAACGACCACCGCGACACGGACCACCTGCACAATGTCCAGTATCGGGTTCATACAAAGCACCATGGGTCGCGCACATTAAATATAAGCCGCTGGATTCAAAAAATTCACCCTCAGTCCAGTCCAGCTCCATAGGCAAATGCGCACAACGATTCAGATAGGCACGCGGCTCTAGGCCATAGCGAACCACAAACGCAGTTAAGTCATCGCCATCGACAGTGACTGGAAAGCGGATGCCCTTGCCACCTTCGTCCAGTGACTCTGAATCGCAAATATAGATCGCTTCGCTCATTTGAAATATATCAGCTCAAAAAATTAGGCATGTTCATTTAACCACGCATGCAATTCCAGTACCGAGTTCGCACCAAATAACGGTGACATCGCTTCCAGTTCATGTCGTGGATGTGCGCCATAATGAACGCCAATCCCCGCCGCCCCCGCATTACCGGCCATCAGCAAATCATGCGTGGTATCGCCGATCATGACTGTGCGACGCATATCTTGACCCAGTTCACGAGTAATTTCTTGCAGCATAGCGGGATGCGGCTTGGAGAATGTCTCATCGGCACACCGAGTGGAATCAAACACCGACATCAAACCCACGGTACTCAGTGCACGACTTAAACCCACTCTGCTCTTACCGGTTGCCACTGCCAAAAAATAGCCTTGGCTGGCAAGGTCGTCCAACATCTCTCTTACACCATCGAACAAGGTCAGGGTTTGGTCTTGTGCCAAATAATGGTAGCGATAGCGTTCCACCATCCGCGGGTACGATTTAGGGTCTAAGCCTGGCAACACGGACTGCATAGCATCCTGCAAACCCAGTCCGATAACGTGTGATGCAGCACGATCATCTGGCACAGGCAAGCCTAAATCACGCGCTGCTGCCTGCATGCTCGCCACAATCGTGGCGGTGCTGTCCATCAAGGTGCCATCCCAATCGAACACGATTAGGTCAAATTGTTTTCTGGCCATCAGCCTAACTCTTTTCTAAACGCGTTATCCATCACGCAGGGTTATATTTTTTTGATTTATTACTTAATCATTGGTCAGGCTATCTAAAAAGCGCTGGCAATCCGGCGCTAACGCAGATTCAATTCTGAGTTCGGAGCCGGTTGCTGGATGCTGAAACCGCAATGTCCATGCATGCAAAAACATGCGCTTCAAAGCACCTCTGCCCGCTGCGGCCTTATGTAATTGGCGATTGAATGCAAAGTCACCGTATTTTTCATCGCCGACTATTGGAAACCCCGAGGACGCTAAGTGCACACGAATTTGATGCGTCCTACCTGTTTTCAGCTCAGCTTCCAACAAAACAAACTCACCGTATTTTCGCAATAAATTGAATACCGTGTGCGAAGCCTGTCCATCGGATTGAACGCGCACCCGTCGCTCGCCTTCTGGCGTGGTGTATTTAAATAAGGGCAGCTTGATATGCTGACGGCGATGCAGCCACTGCCCGTGAACTAGCGCTAGATAGCGCTTATCAATCAGTCCCTCACGAATTTGCTCGTGCAACGCGGTCAAGGCACTGCGCTTTTTAGCTAGCATCAAAATGCCCGAGGTTTCACGATCGAGTCTGTGCACCAATTCCAAAAATTTAGCTTGCGGCCTGGCCGCCCGGAGTTGCTCGATAACGCCATGACTAATGCCCGACCCTCCATGCACTGCCACTCCCGCAGGCTTATCGATGATCAGCAAATGCTCATCTTCGAACAGGATGGCAAATTCCATGGCGGGAACATGGGTATGCTCACGCTCAGCCATACGCATCGGCGGTACCCGCACCATATCGCCCTCGACCAGCCGATAAGTGGCGTCTATGCGCCCCTTATTTACCCTGACCTGGCCGGAACGCAGCACTTGGTAGACATGACTTTTCGGTACGCCTTTGCAGATTCGTAGCAAAAAGTTATCAATTCGTTGTCCGGCCTGTTCAGAGTCAATCGTCAGCCATTGAACTGCGGGGCGATTTGATGATTCGGCAAGCTCGGCGCGAAACCTCGGGTCATTTTCGGAAAGCCTCGCTAAGTCATTCATTTTGAATATATAATCCGCAAAGCGATGTAAGTCGCTGGGTGTGTAACATTAAAGAACGCATTCTACACAGGGGCATCTCTATCGGCCCAGTCTGTTTCGAGGCACTCACACAATGAGCGCAGGGTTCGCTAACAAAGCGATCCCATGTGACCAGCGGCATTCTGTGACCTTCCCAGAGAATTCGATAGTAAAGCTGTGCATGCAGGCTTTTTTGCGTTGTCAGGGTCGCACCGAAGTTGCGATCGGACCGGACGCCAAATCGCCGGAAGCAAAAGCTAGGAAAGCAAGGATTAGTCTGGCAAGCCGTTCTCAAGATGAAGGCTTGCTGGCAGATGCAACTGAATTAATTTGCTGATTGTGACGATAATGAGATTCCAACCAACGCTGGTTGAACAACGCCTTCACACCAATAACAAGCCGCCAATCGGGGCTGGTTTGTTGCTGCGTGATAGCGTGATCTTTTTTCGTACGTAGCAAAACCTCAGTTTCATTCACGCCTAGTGCGACGAGCATCAAATGCTCGGTTTGCACTTAACGGCACTATCCCTCTCCCAGCTTCTGCTCCCACGCGTGCATCCAATGATTTTTCCGCGCTAACTGACGTTTAGTCAGCTAGCCGGGCATGGGCCTATCAGGGCCACGGAGCCATACATAATGAAACGCATGCTGTTTAATGCCACGCAACAGGAAGAGTTGCGGGTAGCAATCGTCGATGGGCAAAAGCTGATCGACATCGATATCGAGACCACCGGTCGCGAACAACGAAAATCCAATATCTACAAAGGCGTCATCACCCGCATCGAGCCCTCGCTCGAAGCCTGCTTTGTCAACTACGGTGAAGAACGTCACGGTTTCCTACCCTTTAAAGAAGTCGCACGCAGCTATTTCCGCGAAGGCGTCGATATCCGCAACGCAAGCATCCGCGATGCCTTGCGCGAAGGTCAGGAAATTGTGGTTCAGGTTGAAAAAGAAGAGCGCGGCAACAAAGGCGCTGCGCTAACGTCATTTATCTCCCTCGCCGGCCGCTATCTGGTGCTCATGCCAAACAACCCTCGTGGTGGTGGCGTATCTCGCCGTGTTGAAGGCGAAGATCGTCAAGAACTACGTGAAGCGATGGATAAGCTCGATCTGCCACAAGGGATGTCTGTCATTGCTCGTACTGCCGGTATCGGTCGTAACGTCGATGAACTGCAGTGGGATTTAAATTACTTAATGCAGCTCTGGCGTGCCATTGATGGCGCGGGCAAATCGGCACCAGGTGCTTTCCTGATCTATCAGGAATCCTCGCTAGTCATCCGCGCAATCCGCGACTACTTCCAGCCTGATATCGGTGAAATTCTGATCGATACCGATGACATCTTTGAACAAGCTCAGCAGTTCATGAGCCACGTGATGCCGGATATGGCGCACAGAGTGAAACGCTACCGTGAAGAAGTACCGCTGTTTTCACGTTTTCAGATCGAACACCAAATCGAAAGCGCCTATTCGCGCACCGTACCGCTGCCTTCCGGTGGCGCTATCGTTATCGATCACACCGAAGCACTGGTATCGGTTGATGTGAACTCGGCGCGTTCTACGCGCGGCGGTGATATCGAAACTACTGCATTCAATACCAATCTTGAAGCCGCTGATGAAGTCGCCCGTCAATTACGCCTGCGTGACTTGGGCGGCTTGATTGTGATCGACTTCATCGACATGGAGAATTCCAAGAATCAGCGTGAAGTTGA
>CAINAY010000080.1 GCA_903846425.1 uncultured Noviherbaspirillum sp. | reverse complement strand
ATGTGGTACTCGGACATATCTCAGGAAAGATGCGAATGAACTATATCCGCATACTTCCAGGTGACAAGGTGACAGTAGAACTGACGCCGTACGATTTAAGCAGGGCGCGGATTGTTTTCCGCACCAAGTAATTAGCTAGTAATTAGAAGACTGAAAGAAAGAGGGCCATCATGAAAGTGCTCGCATCAGTAAAGCGAATCTGCCGCAACTGTAAGATCATTAAGCGCAAGGGCGTAGTTCGAGTCATTTGTATCGAGCCGCGTCATAAGCAGCGCCAAGGTTAATTTAACGTTATTTATTGAGGAATAACGCATGGCACGTATTGCAGGGGTCAACGTCCCCAACCATCAACACACAGTAATTGGTCTGACAGCCATCTATGGTATTGGCCGCCCACGCGCACAGAAGATTTGTGCTGCGACCGGCGTTCCAGTCACCAAAAAAGTTAAAGACCTGGATGACAGCGAGTTGGAAAAACTGCGCGATGAGATAGGTAAATTCATCGTCGAAGGTGACCTTCGTCGTGAGCTGTCGATGAACATCAAACGACTAATGGACTTGGGTTGCTATCGTGGCCTGCGCCATCGTCGTGGTTTGCCATGTCGCGGTCAGCGTACTCGTACCAATGCTCGTACCCGCAAGGGCCCGCGTAAAGCAGCGCAATCACTGAAAAAATAATCCCTTATCGGATTCTAGGAAATTATTATGGCAAAAGCACCCAACAACGCCGCTTCAGCACGCGTTCGCAAGAAGGTCAAAAAGAACGTTGCAGAAGGAATTGCGCATATTCATGCGTCGTTCAATAACACCATCATCACGATCACCGATCGTCAGGGCAATGCTCTGTCATGGGCGACTTCGGGTGGTGCTGGCTTCAAGGGCTCACGTAAATCAACACCTTTTGCAGCGCAGGTTGCAGCTGAAGCAGCTGGCAAGGTAGCGATTGAGTGCGGCGTAAAAAATCTAGAAGTTCGCATTAAGGGCCCAGGCCCAGGTCGCGAATCTGCGGTGCGTGCGCTTAATAGCCTCGGTATCAAGATCACGCAAATTCAGGACGTAACACCCGTGCCGCATAACGGCTGCCGTCCTCCTAAGCGTCGTCGTATCTAATCAAGTTTTTGCAGTATCTGCAGGTGACCCGCCGTTGTGGCGGGTTTTGTTCTGAAGACCACCGTCTGGCAGTAAGCAGGCCAGACTAGCGCCTAACAGCTGTGCTGTGTGGGGCGTCATACCAAGGAGAAATCGTGGCACGTTATATTGGACCTAAAGCAAAATTATCACGTCGTGAAGGTACCGACTTATTCCTCAAGAGCGCACGTCGCTCACTTGATTCGAAATGTAAACTTGATTCAAAGCCTGGCCAACATGGCCGCACTTCAGGCGCTCGTACTTCCGACTTCGGAAATCAGCTGCGTGAAAAACAAAAAGTTAAACGCATCTACGGTGTACTTGAGCGTCAGTTCCGTCGCTATTTTGCAGAAGCTGATCGCCGTAAAGGCAATACTGGCGAAACACTGCTTCAGTTGCTAGAAGCTCGTCTGGATAACGTCGTTTATCGCTTGGGATTTGCTTCTACTCGCGCTGAAGGCCGTCAGTTGGTATCGCACAAAGCGATCACTGTTAACGGCAACGTTGTGAATATTGCTTCGTACCAGGTCAAAGTGGGCGATGTGGTTGCGATTCGCGAAAAAGCTAAAAAACAAGTTCGTATTGCTGAAGCATTGTCGCTAGCAGAACAAGTTGGATTCCCACTGTGGGTGTCAGTCGATGCGAAGAAAATGGAAGGCTCACTCAAGAGCTGGCCAGATCGTGCGGATTTCAATCAAGAAGTCAACGAGTCACTCATCGTCGAATTGTATTCACGCTAATTTCCCGGTGTCAGAGCCTGTGGTTCTGGCACCTTTCGATATTCCATCAGCCTTATCGGCGTAACGAGCCGAGGGTATTGAAAGGACATTCATGCATAACAGTCTGTTGAAGCCACGCATTATTGAAGTTGAACCACTCGGTTTGGGTCATGCCAAAGTCGAGATGGAGCCGTTTGAGCGCGGTTATGGTCATACGCTGGGCAATGCTTTGCGTCGCGTTTTGTTGTCGTCGATGGTTGGCTATGCGCCGACAGAAGTCACGATCGCTGGCGTAGTGCACGAGTATTCATCGCTGGACGGTGTTCAGGAAGACGTAGTCGATATTCTGCTCAACCTCAAAGGTGTAGTGTTCAAGCTGCATAGCCGTGACGAAGTCACGCTGACGCTGAAGAAAGAAGGCGAAGGCGCAGTACTCGCATCTGATATCGATCTGCCACACGATGTGGAGTTGATCAATCCGGATCACGTAATTGCGCACCTGACCCCAGGCGGCAAACTCGATATGCAAGTCAAAGTTGAGAAGGGCCGTGGTTACGTACCCGGTAATGTTCGTCGTCTGGCTGAAGATGCAAACAAGACCATTGGCCGCATCATTCTTGATGCTTCATTTTCACCCGTTAAACGCGTGTCGTACTCTGTTGAGTCTGCTCGTGTAGAACAGCGTACCGACTTAGATAAGTTGGTGATGAATATCGAGACCAATGGTGTTATTACCCCTGAAGAAGCGATTCGTCAGTCAGCACGCGTGTTGGTTGATCAACTGAATGTCTTTGCCGCACTCGAAGGTACAGAAACTGCTGCAGAAGTGCCGTCGCGCGCACCGACCGTTGATCCTATCTTGTTGCGTCCAGTGGATGATCTCGAACTCACCGTTCGCTCAGCTAACTGTCTCAAGGCCGAGAATATTTACTACATTGGCGATCTGATTCAGCGTAGCGAAAACGAATTGCTGAAAACGCCAAATCTGGGTCGTAAATCACTCAATGAAATTAAAGAAGTACTTGCTTCACGTGGTCTCACGTTAGGCATGAAACTCGAAAACTGGCCACCGGCTGGTCTCGATAAGTAATTCGAGAAATTCTCTCGACCGTTTAAATAATTTACCGGCCCGCGCAACAACTTAAACTCTCGAAAAAGTGAATTAAGTTAAGCGATAGAAGAGCTGGATCTAATACTCTGAAAAGGAATTGTCATGCGTCATCGTCATGGACTTCGTAAATTAAACCGTACCTCCTCACATCGCTTGGCGATGTTGCGCAACATGACCGTATCGCTGTTGCGTCATGAGGCTATCAAGACCACTCTGCCAAAAGCCAAAGAATTGCGCCGCGTTATAGAGCCGATTCTCACCTTGGGCAAAACAGATACACTGGCGAACAAGCGCCTCGCTTTTAGCCGCTTGCGCGACCGTGAAATGGTCGTCAAGTTATTCGCTGAACTGGGCCCACGTTACGCAAATCGCAATGGCGGTTATCTTCGTATTTTGAAAATGGGTTTCCGTGTTGGCGACAATGCACCTATGGCCTATGTTGAATTGCTGGATCGTCCTGAAGTGTCAGATTCTGCAGCTTAAGCTAAGCTGTAATGCACTAACATCAAAAGCCAGGCATGCCTGGCTTTTGTGCTTCTAATTACGGTATCTAAATAATTACAGGACGATGTAATGCATGTATTAAATGTTCAGCATTTGCATAAATCCTACGGCCAAGGCGAACAACGTCATGAAGTCGTCAATGATTTGTCGTTTAGTTTGCGAGCAGGTGAGTGTTATGGGTTACTCGGCCCGAATGGTGCCGGCAAAACCACTACGTTGAAGCTTTGCTTGGGACTCAGTGAGCCTGACAGCGGAAGCATTATCCTTGGAGATCATCAGATTCCAGCTGAGGCGCGCCGCGCTCGTATGCGGGTCGGTGTGGTGCCTCAAATGGATAGTCTGGATCCTGATTTCACCGTAGAAGAAAATTTATTGGTGTATGGACGTTACTTCGGCATGAGCGATATGCAAGTGCACGACCGTATTGATTGGTTACTAGAGTTCGCAACGCTTACTGCTAAGCGAAAAGCACAAATAGGCGAACTGTCGGGTGGCATGAAACGGCGCCTAACCTTAGCTCGCGCCTTGGTGAATGATCCTGATTTAATTTTCATGGATGAACCAACAACTGGCCTTGATCCACAGGCACGTCATTTGATGTGGGAGCGACTGAAAACATTATTGTCCTCAGGTAAAACCATATTATTAACAACCCACTTTATGGATGAGGCTGAGCGATTATGTGATCGGCTAGCTGTCATTGATCAAGGGCAGTTAATTGCAGAGGGTGCTCCGCGAGAGTTAATCGCACAACACATTGAGCCGCAAGTGGTTGAGGTCTATGGCGATAATGTGGCTGATTGGTTACCCCAAGCGCGTCCACTTGCCGATCGAGTAGAGCTGAGTGGCGAAACAGCATTTTGCTATACCCGTCAAACCGATGCATTACTCAAAAATCTTTCAGAACAAAGTGGGCTCCGCTATTTACATCGCCCTGCCAACCTAGAAGATTTATTTTTGAAACTTACCGGCCGTGAGATGCGAGATTAATGGCGATCATGAGTAATCGAATTTACCAACTACCGTCGTTTAGTCTGCGTTTTTTTCCAGTCTGGCGTCGTAATTTTCTTGTTTGGCGCAAGCTCGCTATTGCGAGTGTCATAGGTAATATCGCAGAGCCATTGATCACCTTGGTCGCTTTTGGATATGGCCTTGGTAGTCTGCTGAGCGAGATTAACGGTGTTAGATACATAGAATTTT
Organism: uncultured Noviherbaspirillum sp.; assembly: GCA_903846425.1. Classification (GTDB taxonomy): domain Bacteria; phylum Pseudomonadota; class Gammaproteobacteria; order Burkholderiales; family Burkholderiaceae_D; genus Pernthalerella; species Pernthalerella communis. The sequence goes on along the minus strand of CAINAY010000080.1, from coordinate 1,333 downwards.
TGGCAAGTGGTGCTATTTCCATGTCCGTCATGATGGCGGCCTCATTCGAGGCGCTGTATTCAGCTTTTTCGCGTATGCATGTTCAAAAAACCTGGGAGTCGTTGTTAAATACTCCGTTGGATTTAGATGACATTGTGTTGGCTGAGATGCTGTGGGCAGCGAGCAAGGCCATGATTTCTGGCATGGCCATATTAGGAGTGCTTTTTTTACTAGGAATAGGGCTGCACCCCACGACGCTGCTAGTACCGCCAATGTTGTTCTTAGTTGGCTTGACCTTTGCGTCGATTGCTTTAGTGATTAATGCTATCGCCCGTGGATATGATTTTTTTACCTACTATTTCACGCTGATGCTAACGCCCATGATTTTTGTGTCTGGCGTTTATTATCCTGTCAGCCAGTTACCGGTTTGGCTACAGCCGCTTGCTCAGGTTCTACCGCTCGGCGTAGCTGTTCAAGTTGTGCGGCCATTGTTACTTGGCCAGCTACCTGAAGCGGCCTTGCAGAATATACTTATCTTAATGAGCTATTGTTTTTTTGGATTTTACTTAGCCACTGTATTGACACGGCGTCGCTTGCTGAAATAGTTATCTACCAAGTCCATGGATCAAGCCCTACTCGTTTTAGCTAATGTGCCCGACTTGGAGTGTGCGCAATTGGTAGCAAGGACACTGATCGAATCGAGATTAGCAGCGTGCGTCAATCTACTGCCTGCCGTTCAGTCAATATATCGTTGGCAAGGGAAGATTGAAGAAGCGACTGAGATCACCTTGCTAATAAAAACAACATCTCAGCACTACGATAGCTTGCAGCAAGTGATTGTGAAATTGCATCCGTACGATGTTCCAGAAATTATTGCTATACCCATCGTTGCCGGATATGCGCCTTATCTACAGTGGATAGCCACTGAAACAGCGAAAGAAAATAATGCGTAATTGGATTCGTTCGCTAGTCTGTTGCATCGGCTTGCTTGGCGTAGTTGTAGCCCCCAGCCATGCAGAAGATGATTTTTTGCCGCCTGAAAAAGCGTTTCGCGTAAGCGCTCATCTGCTCGATGCAAAATCGATTGAGGTGAATTTTGAGATCGCCGAAGGCTATTACCTCTATCGCGAGCGATTCGCTTTTAAGGCAGAAGGAGCATCATTAGGTGAGCCTGATGTACCGCATGGAAAAATTAAATTTGATCCGAACTTTGAAAAAGATGTTGAAACTTTTCGGCAGCAATTACTCGTTCGAGTTCCAGTAAATAGTAATGGTAACTTCACACTCACCGTAGGCTACCAGGGATGTTCCGATAAGGGATTGTGTTATGCGCCTATGGAAACAAGCTTTCGGT
>CAINAY010000079.1 GCA_903846425.1 uncultured Noviherbaspirillum sp. | reverse complement strand
TAGCTGTGCTTTACCTAAGGTGAGTGATAAGTTACAACGCTGCGCGATAGCTACGCTATTAGCGAGTGCCGCTGGAATATCGGAGAACAGTTCCGCCATTTCTGCTTGCGTCTTGAAATACTGCTCTGCTGTGAAACGCTTAGGGCGCCGTGTGTTGGCGAGAATTTCACCTTCAGAAATACAGGTGCGTGCTTCATGCGCTGTGAATTCTTCGGGCTTAATAAATTGCACAGGATGCGTGGCCCCTACCGGTAGATTGAGTTTGGCCGCCAAATGCGTTAAGCGACGCAACAGATTTTCTAAACGAGGGTTACCACTGCGTTGAATTTCAATATAAAAATTTCCGGGAAAAATAGTTTCCCAGCGCAGTGCGCATCGCTCAGCTAGTTCAGCATTGCCATTTTCCAGCGCGACACCAATATCACCTAAGTGAAATCCTGACAGCGCGATCAATCCGTCTTTTTGCTCAAGTGCTTGTAACCAGTCGATACGAATCTCTGCACGACCACGGTATTGATTAGTCAGCCAGGCGCGTGACAGTAAGTCGCACAGTTGCAAGTAACCGCTGTGATTTTTAACCAACAACAGTAAACGAAACGGCTTGTCACGCTCGTCATCATTGGTAATCCAAACATCACAGCCAATAATCGGCTTAATCCCTTTGGATCGTGCTTCGGTGTAGAACTTCACCATGCCAAATAAATTGGCCAAATCCGTGACGGCAATCGCTGCTTGCTGATCGGCTGCAGCGGCCTGGACCAAATCGTCGATGCGTACCAATCCATCCGCGATGGAAAATTCGGAATGCAAACGGAGGTGAATAAAATGCGGTGCGCTCATGACTGTATTTTACCCTTTGGGAAGGCACCTACGATCGCTAAAATCAGTGTGAAATTTGCTATGTGTGGCGCTTATAATATTGCTTGTCCTTGAATTCACAGGGTTTTTTATATGCAGTCAGCTACCCCTATCGTTAATATCGCCGCTTATAAATTTATTACGTTCGACGACACCGAAGCGCAACGCCCGCGCTTTCAGGCTATCTGCGCCGAATTGGAGCTAAAAGGCACTATTCTGCTGTCGCCCGAAGGCATTAATCTGTTTTTGGCAGGCGCACGCGAGGGTATAGATCAGTTTCTTAGCTGGCTGCGCAGCGACCCGCGCTTTGCTGATATCGAAGTCAAAGAAAGCTTCTCGGAAAAGCAACCTTTCAACCGCATGCTGGTGCGATTGAAACGCGAAATCATCACTATGAAGCACCCCTTGATCAAGCCGGAGCTAGGTCGCGCGCCCGCAGTCAGCGCCGCTGACCTCAAGCGCTGGCTGGATAATGGCAAAGACGATACTGGCCGGCCGGTGGTAATGGTGGATACGCGTAATGCGTTTGAAGTTGATGTAGGTACCTTCGAAAATACAATTGATTACCGCATCACTAAATTTAGCGAATTCCCTGAGGTGATAGAAAAACACAAGGATGAGCTTAACGATAAAACCATCGTGACTTTTTGTACTGGCGGCATACGCTGCGAAAAAGCCGCTATTCACATGAAAAATATCGGCTATCAAAGTGTGTATCAACTAGAAGGTGGCATCCTGCGCTACTTTGAAGATGTCGGTGGTGCACACTACCAAGGGGATTGCTTTGTGTTTGATCACCGTACTGCCGTCAATCCTCAATTAGAAGAAACAGAAACGCGCCAGTGTTTTGCCTGCCGCGCGGTGGTAACACCACGTGAACAATTATCTCCTTTGTATGTCGAGGGTGTGTCGTGTCCTCATTGCGCTAGCGTTGCACAGGCCGCGTAAGAACTTATTGGAATTCATGCGGTGACACTTTCAACGCGCCGCATCGCTCATCTCGACATGGATGCGTTTTACGCATCGGTTGAATTACTGCGCTACCCTGAACTCAAAGGTCAGCCGGTTGTTATTGGCGGTCGAACCGCACATCATCCGGCAATCAGTGCAGATGGCACGCGTATTTATTCTACATTGCGTGATTACGTTGGCCGCGGTGTAGTAACGACATCCACCTACGAAGCACGAGCACTGGGTGTTTTTTCAGCTATGGGCATGATGAAAGCCGCCAAGCTAGCACCCGAAGCTATTTTGCTTCCGGCGGATTTCGACGCTTATCGACACTACTCTCGTTTATTCAAGCAAGCTGTTGCAGATGTCGCGCCGACCATTGAAGATCGTGGAATTGATGAAATTTATATTGATCTCACCGAGCATGCTGAATCAACCATTACATTAGCCCAGAAAATTAAACACGCGGTGACAGCTGCCACAGGATTAAGCTGCTCTATCGGCATCGCTCCGAATAAGTTGCTAGCAAAAATTTGCTCAGAACTCGATAAGCCCGATGGAATCACCGTGGTGAGCATGGCTGATCTAGAAACACGCATCTGGCCCATGTCCGTTAGAAAAATTAATGGCATCGGTCCGAAGGCTAGTGAAAAATTAGCCACATTAGGAATTCAATTAATTGGTGAATTAGCCACCGCAGAGCCATCATTACTGATAGAGCATTTCGGTCGCAACTATGGCCCATGGTTGCATCAAGTAGCTCATGGTGTCGATGAGCGGCCCGTCGTTACTAGCTCCGAACCCAAATCAATCAGCCGCGAAACTACGTTTGAACGTGATCTGCACGCCAAACTAGATCGATCTACCTTGTCAGAAGTTTTTACTCACTTATGCACGCGAGTCGCCGCTGATTTAAAACGCAAAGCCTATGTGGGTAAAACAGTAGGCATCAAACTTCGCTATGAAGATTTTCGTACATTGACGCGCGATATCACTCTGGCTTCCCCCACGGATGATGCGAATGAAATACGACGCGCTGCAGGCGAATGTTTAAAGCGTGTTGCCTTAGATAAGCGATTGCGTTTACTAGGTGTACGCGTTGGCTCGCTCTCTAAACCGCAGGCTAATGATGATGATGAATCAGCTCCGCAAGCTGAGTTAATCTTGACCTGATTCACGCTATTTTTAAATAAAGGTCTGTCTTGTCTTACATCGGTCGGTTTGCCCCCTCTCCTACAGGACCACTCCATGCGGGATCATTAGTTGCTGCACTCGCGAGCTATCTGGATGCGCGCGCGCATCAGGGGCGTTGGCTGATTCGTATTGAAGATATCGATGAAACGCGCACTATCGCAGGAGCTGCCGACAACATCATTCACACTCTGTCGGCTTTAGGCATGCAATCCGATGAACCTATCATCTGGCAAAGCCAACGAAAATCTCGTTATGAAGCTGCGTTTCTTGAATTGGAAAATAAAGTTTCTCCCTGCACGTGCAGCCGTAAAGAAATTGCCGATTCTCGCGTCAGCCTATCATCCGATGGGGCAGCGATCTATCCGGGCACGTGTCGCTCTGGTTTACCTGAAGGCAGATCCGCACGCGCATGGCGGCTACGCGTTCCCGATGTCGGCGATGCTTTAGATATCATCGAATTTAACGATCGCTGGCAAGGACTTGTGAGCGAATCGTTGTCTGCTGCCGTCGGTGATTTTGTGTTGCGTCGTGCCGATGGTTTTTGGGCATATCAACTAGCGGTAGTGATTGACGATGCTGATCAAGCAATTACTCATGTAGTACGTGGTGCTG
>CAINAY010000078.1 GCA_903846425.1 uncultured Noviherbaspirillum sp. | reverse complement strand
GGGCCGCGCGGCTGGTTACGGCTAATGGTGATTGCGCTGTGTGCTCTGCCATTTATGCTGCTTAATCTGGCATGGAATTCGACCCATTGCTGGAACAATATTCTTTTTAATCTTTTTAACCGGAATGAAGGCTCACATTTTTCGCTAAGCCATCTCGCGGTTTACATCGCGATGATGATCTATCTGGTCACACCCTGGACTGGCTGGCGATTATTGCGTACCCAAGCATTACGCCAAAACTGGCAACTAGTCTCATTGTTTGCTGTTCCTTTTGTTTTATTTTTTCTACTGTCTTTTTACAAAACAATCGGTCTGCACTGGGTATTAGCGTTTCTTCCGTTTGTTTTTTTAGTGGCCGGCATGATGCTGAATGACGATGAGCTTCGTTTGCACAGCCGCTGGAATGTTTTTCTGGGTGTACCGCATCTGATAGCGCTGCTCTTGCTGGCTTACTTACCCAGCTCAGCGTTTCAAGGAATGAAGCTACACACCGACATCGTCATGCATCGTGATGCAAAAGCACTCATTAGCAGCATCAAAAAAGATAGGCCGACCGACAGCGTGTTAATGACGGGTTCGTACAGCTCAGCCGCTTTGCTATCGTTTCACGCGGACGATTATCTGCCAGTGTTTGGGGAAGGCAGTTTCCATGCGCGGTTTGATGACAACATCACTGATTTTTCTACATTTGAAGGTAAGACGATTTTGATCGCTAGTACGCGTCGTATGGACGAAGCTAGTATTGCGCCTTATTTCGAATCGGTGTCAGTGGGTCAACTGACGGTTGATGGCGCACGTTTTTGGGTGGCTGAAGGACGAGGATTTAAATTTGAACCCTACCGCGAAAATATACTGAAGAAAATCGCAGCGACTTACTATCGTATGCCTTCGTTCTTACCACTAAATGGCTGCCGCTTTCTCGAGCAATATGACTTTGAGCGGCAAAATCGCTGATGAATTGGCATGATTCATCAGCATGTTAGCTATTACGCCTACTTGAATGAAAACCGCTTGTGACCTAAGTAACTGGTAAAGACTGGCACCACCACACCAACCGCGTGCGCTATCTCAGAAATAAATTGCGTGAAACCCATGCGAGGTAACAGGTAGTAAGCCAATAGCATACTAATCACCCACGTCTGTATGACGGCAACGATGTTCACCACCACAAACCACAGCGCGCTGCGCTGCATGGATTGATTACTCTCAGTAAAAACAAAGTAGCGTGCCAACGCAAAGGCCGTCATCATGCCTGTCAGGTAAGCTAGCACCACTGCAATTGAAAAATTAACCCATTGGTTGTACACAATGCGCGAGCCAAAATTCACTGCTGCGGCCAGGCCACCCGTCACTAAAAATATGACGAATTGCCGCGACATAAAATGACTGATCACTGCACTACCTCGCGCGCCAACTGACGACCAAATCCTATGCTCTCTGAAATTCCACGGTCTTCTGGGTAGTAATACGAAGTATCGGCTACCCAAAGTCCGCGAATAGGCAACGCCGTTGGCGGCAATGTACTCAGATAACCGGGATCGCAGATAGGTTGCGCATGACGATAACGACTGGCGCGTATATCGATGAAATCATCATCGCGTAATTCAGGATTGATTTTCTTTAAGTAGGTTTTAACCTTCTCAAGAAATACTTCATCCGCCTCTGAAAATTTAGGATGCTCACCCGGCATATAAAAAGGCACATATACGATGGAATGATCTAACGGACGCAAATTAGAATATTCAACCAAACCAGGAATATCCATTTCTGGATCATTCACATTCAACCAAAAATTAGTTGACAGTGGTTTTTTAAGTTTAGCGATAACACAAACCACGGCAATATTTTTTAGCGCTTGAAATTTTTGCAGTTCATCCTGCGGCAAATCAGGTATCAGGCGCGGCACATACGGCAGGGGTACGGTGCTAATAACTTTGTCAAATGATTCCAGACCATCGCTAGTCTGAACAGCGGTCACTCTACCCTGCTCAATATGTATTTTTTGCACTGGCGAACGTAATCGAACACTACCGCCGCGCTGCTCGATATCAGCTTTTAATGCATTTAAAAGTGTGGTTGAGCCACCTTCTAAGTAACCTAATTTTTCTCGGAACAAGTCATAACGTGAACGTCCGATTCGGCGTATGCGACTCCATATCCATGCCGCTGACAGGTTACTGCTGTAATCGTAAAATTTATAGTCAAACAATCGGCGCCAGAGAACTTCCCACGCTTCATCACCGACCCAGCGTCGTATCCATCCCGTGGCCTCAACGTTATCTAAAGGCTTCCAATTAGTACGCTTGGTACACAAAAAAGCATGTACGCCATAACGAAATTTTGCGACCAAACTCAAACCACGAAAACGCAATAAGGCAAACGGATTACCCCAGGCTTGCAAGCGGTTTTGGTACCAGTAACCCATTTTGGTTTCGACCCAGTGCATCTGATGCGCAATACCTAGCTCATCCAGCATTTGCAAAAATGCGCTGTCGGAGGTGCAGTGAAAATGATAGTAGCGCTCAATTTGCAAGCCCGAAAAATCAAAGCATGCGGTCATGCCACCGACGCGATCATCTGCTTCGAATACCACCGGACGATGACCATCACGCGCTAATTGATACGCTACCGCCAAACCCATGGGGCCAGCACCCAAAACGGCTATACGTTGTGACATTATTAAAATTCCAGCACCACCCGGCCATACACCGGATGATTAAAGGTTTCGTCGATAGCTGTCGCAAACGGCGTACATGCCACATCAAAGATAGTTGGCCAGTCGATGACTTCGAATTCATCACGCGCTATCAACGCAGCCAACTGTTGTGTGGTGAACGGAGGATTACGATCAAACTGACTCCATAACCACAGCAAAAAATAAAACACGCTGTACGGTATGCGTAGTATCAGCGCTCCCGCTGCGGTCGTTTTTTTTATGGTACGAATGATGTCTATGTAATCAATTTTTTCATGACCTGAAATATTGAATTCACCCTTATTTATTTTATTTTGTAAGCAGCTGATGATGATGTTGCAAAAGTCTCCGACATATAAAGGCTGACGCAAATAGCGGCCATTGCCAGGTATGGGGAATACCGGTACTTTTTTCATGAACCGCGATAACCAGCCCAGATGCTTACGATCAAACCAACCAAACATTAAGGTAGGACGTAAAACGGGACAGGCGATACCACTATCTAACACCATCTGTTCCTGTGATTTTTTAGTCTGAGTGTAATAATCATCGGCACTCGATTCAACCACTGATGAACTGATGTGAATCAGTTGCTCAACCTGACCGGCTTTTATCGCATCTAAAATCAAACGTGTTGAATTCAAATTATTGCGCTCAAAATCAACATAGTCATTACCGCCAATTTGAGCTTGCAACATCACCACGGCACGAGCTTGATTGAAATGTCGTTGCCATTTACCTGGCTCAGCCAGATCAGCATATTCAATGACGATATCCGGATGGAGTTGCTGCAACACAGCTAGATTAGCGCGATGCTTATCCAGCACGACCAAATTTGTATAACCGCGCTCTTTTAGTCGCACCACCAGATTCTGACCGACCAGACCGGCACCACCCGGCAAAATGATTTTTTCTTGGCTCATTCAGATGTTTAGCTTATTGAAAATCGCGCGCGGTAAATGACGAATCACCATCATGATGATGGCCCACTTAGCCGGCACATACGCCATCGGCGTGCCAGCATCAATCGCAGCAATGATGCGACTCGCAACGGCTTCTGCTGAAGCCATACCGCGCTGTGGCAAATGCGCTGTCATGGGGGTGGCGGTGGGGCCCGGCTTGATCAGTACGATAGTGATTTTTGAATTAGCGAACCGATGCTGCATGCCCTGTACATAGCGCTCTACCATGCCTTTGGCTGCACCATACACATAATTTGTTTTGCGACCTCTGTCCCCTGCGACCGAACCAATAACGGCGATCGTTCCGTGTCCTACTGGCTCCATCTGTTGCGCAAAGACTTCTGCAAATAAAACGGGGGACACGCCATTAATTTCTAACGCCTCTCTAGCCTGCGTTACGTCTTGCTCGCATTCTTTTTGATCTGGCAGATTGCCATGCGCGATCAATACAATATCAATCGCTTTTTCTGCGGCTAATTTTTGTGCCAACGCTGTAATGCTGACAGGGTCAAAAAAATTTACTTCGTGGGCTGTGACGGATGAATGAGGACTTCTTACTCGTAAATCAGCGGCGACACGTGAAACACGAACTAACTCACGTCCTATTAAAACAATATCCACAGCAGCACGCACCCACAATCGTGCGCACTGCTCTGCAATCGCTGAAGTAGCGCCTATGATGACAATGCGCGGTCTGGACACGATGCGATTCCTTCTCAATTACCCATAAGCCGTCGTGACATGGCTGAACTAATTCCTGAATCACGATGGATTAAAAATTCTTTTAAATGCGGATAACCTGATTCAAACAGATCAACCGGCATGCGTGCATCTTTAGCAGGATATAAACGACCTTTAGCTTCACGAACAATCGCATCCAAAGCAGATAACAATTGCAATGTGGGTGCGCCTTGATTTGGAAAATCGAGTGCTAACGTTACTCCGGGCATAGCAAAACTCAACAGGCCCTTCGATTCACGCTCACCAAAGGTTTTAAGTACCGCTAAAAATGAACCCGTACCCGATCGTGCAATACGCCGCAGTATGGCCTGAGTCGCCTCTTTACCTACTGCTCTCGGTAGTACACATTGATATTGGAAGAAACCGCGCGGCCCGTAAATACGATTCCATTCCAACACATTATCGAGTGGATGAAAAAAAGTTTCGTAATGTTGCACCGAGGCGCGTTGAGATTTTTTTTGATGAAAATACAACGCATTGAAGGGACGCAGCGACCATCGATTAACCAAGGATACGGGTGGTACAAATGGAACTTTGATCGATCGCCCTGAGCGCGGCTGATCTTTACCGGCATCGACGGAGTTAGCGCGCATAAAAATTCCACGACCTTCGCCACTCAAACAGTCCACCCACGATACGGTGTGTTCCCAATCGGCTTCGGAGGAATCGGCTAATTCAAAGAACTCTGTCAAATTGCGATAAGCAAGAGTCTCAACTGCAAGCCATGGACCAGGCACACGCTGTAACTGCAGCTCGACTTCGGTAATGACACCGGTTAATCCCAGTCCACCCACCGTCGCCGCAAACATGGCATCCGCAGGACGATATTGCATCAAGCTGCCATCCGTACGCGCCAGAGTGAATTGCAAAACATGATCGCCAAAACTGCCCGCCTTGTGATGATTTTTACCATGAATATCATTCGCAATCGCACCACCCACGGTGACGTACTGCGTACCGGGTACGACAGCTAACATCCAGCCACGCGGTAAACACAGCCGCTGTATATCGCGCAACAGTACACCGGCTTCGCACAGTAATTTTCCGCTGTGTTCATCAAAGCTGATGAAACGATCTAAGCCCGTGGTATTCCACAGCACACCACCGGGATTTAGACAGACATCGCCATAACTTCGACCCATACCAAAAGCAAGGCCATAACGATCGCGCTGCAATTGATTGGCAACACTCAATCGATCAGTTAATCGATGCACTTGATGCTCGAACTGACCTAGCCTACCCCAGGAATTAACCGCTACCACGATATACCTCGCGTAGCGACGAACAGCACTAATG
>CAINAY010000077.1 GCA_903846425.1 uncultured Noviherbaspirillum sp. | reverse complement strand
GTACAAGTATTAGGTTTTTTGTGCAACGACTGTGCAACGCCAAAATCGAGGAAAATATGGAGAAAAGCAATGGAAGGCTTGAAAAGCCGCATGGATAGTGGTGCCCGAGATCGGAATCGAACCGATACGCCCTCTTTCGAGTAAGCGGCGGATTTTAAGTCCGCTGTGTCTACCAATTTCACCACTCGGGCTGGAGTGAGAAGACGGCAATCCCGTCCAGCCCGCTATTGTAAATTAGAACCGGTAATGTAGTCCTACCAAAATTGCCCTAGGTGCGCCCGGGGCCACAAAACGGCTAGCGCCTACAGTAGAAGAAGCAACACCCGCAGAATTAAACAGGCTGTCAGACATCAACCCATAGGTTTCGTAGCGCCGGTCAAAGACATTATTAAGCCTTGCGAAATAATCCAGGCCTTTAGTGACTTTGTAATTAGTGTGCAGATTCAGCAGCAAGTAGCCGTTAACCTTAGCATTGGCTGGTCCCTCTTCAGACTGACCGTCTTCATTTCCTTGCGAAACCAAATTCGACGTTGCGATCACGGTACCTCCCACCACCCATTTGGGTGCAGCACGCCAATCAGCATTCAGCTTAATTGTGTGCTCAGGCAAACCAGCGATACGGTCGCCTCGCTTGATAGCGATCTCACGCTCACCACCGAACAACTCACCCGCGGCTTGGTAGGTCGCTTGTAAATAGCTGTAGCTGATACGAAGGTCAACTTGGTCGATACGGGTGTAGGCCGACAAATCAAGACCCTGACGGCGCGTTTTTGAGAAGTTACTGAAATAACCTAAGCCCGTCTGATCGGTCGCTGTAAACAAAATATCATTTGTATTATCTGATCGATAAATTGAAGCGGTGTAACCGGAATCGTTAGAAAGCTTCCATCGAGTACCGAATTCAAGCGTGCGTGCAATGACTTGCTTAAGGTACGGATCAGCCTGCAAACCCGTTGGTAAGCGACATCCCACCGTTGGGTCAGCACAGCCGAGCTCAATCACTGTCGGCACGCGATTGCTTTGACCAACATTACCAAACACGTCGACTCGTTCAGTGAGCTTATGGCTCAAGCCTAGCGAAGGATTCAAACTGTTATAGTTAAAAGATTCATTGGGCTTCTCACTACCTACGCCAGCCGTGTAATTAGTCAGCGTATTGCTAACGCGTGCGTGATTAAAGCGTGCAGCCGCTGTCAAGTGAGTCGCCGCAGTTATGGCATAGGTATCCGAAGCATACAAACCTAGCGCGTATGATTTACCTTTTACACCCACATCTTGCTCTGAAGAAGATGCACAATCATCTACCCGCCGTGATGCATCAATCTCACAGTCAGCCGCTTGATAGGCACCGTAAGTAACGCGACTAGCATCTAAGCTCGCACCCGTCGTTATCTGATGCGCATCAAGAATTTTAGTTAAGTTAACACTCGTACCGTAACTTGTTTGACGAGTACGCGTTTGATTGATCACACCTTCGGTCGTGCTCTCAGCATCACCGCCTACAGTCGATCGAGTGCTGTAGCGAACATAAGCATTAGTAGCTAATTCAGTCGAGCCATCCAAGAAACGCTGCAGGTTGAAATTCACCATACTAAGTTCGTTCTTGGTACGATCAGTGTAGGTGTAACCCCAGCGTCGATTAGTTTCGTACATACCTTTAGTACGAGCGCCTTCTTCGTCATACGCATAGCTTGGCAATAAACCATTACCGACCAGATTGCTACGGCCGTGCAATAACGATAGATCCCAGTTCACATCAGATTGAGTACGACCAATTTTTGCAAACACGTTTCCGAGCTGCCCTTCAGATTCTTTGCGCCAGCCGTCTTCATGAAAGGCAGTTGTTGATACAAATTTGTGCCATCCATCGGCTGATTTTTCTCCATAGCTGACATCGGCACGCTTGCGCATCCAACTACCTAGCGAAAGTTTCAACTCTGTGCCTGGTGCAGTCAGGCCAGACTTAGTGGTGAAGGCTAAAGCACCACCCAGCGAATTTAATCCATACACTGGATTCGAACCTGGCACGAGCGTGACATTGCTGATGGCAGCCTCAGGGATCATGTCCCAGTTAACGACATCGCCAAACGGTTCGTTAACTCTTACGCCGTCTAAGTAAACCGACAAACCTTGTGGTGAACCTAAAATTCCAGACAATCGAAAACCACGATAGGTAATATCCGCCTGAAACGGACTACCTTGTATATCGTTGATATTTACACCCGTCAGATTGCGCGACATGTACTCAGTCAAATTCAAACTCTGACCATTATTAATCTGCTCGCTCGTCACCGACTGCACATCGTAGGGAAGCTTATTTTTTTCTATGCCCAAACCCGGTAATGGTGAAGTCCCGACAACTTCGACAGCCTGAAGTTTTTTCTCGGATTCCTCAGCGCTAGCGATCTGACTTGAAAACAAGGTAGCTATTGCCACAGCCATTGCAGTGGCTCTATAAGGAAATGGAATCATGATTATTATTTATTGTGTAAGTGGGCGAAACGTCTCTTTTTCGACGCAGTAATCTTAAGCAGCGACGCCATCATAAGAAATAGGAGAAATTCCCAACGTGGGCAGTTTTAAAGCAACCCACCCAGAAAAATAAATTTTTGATAATTAAATCGTGCAAAACAGATCAATTCGGATGACGTTGTCCCATCTTGGGAATTTCTACTATTGTCTTACACAGGTTTGATGAGGGACTATCACTCAGCAGCAAATTTGTTATCCATCCAGTTTCCTGCCTCTCTAGTAGGAATTGTTTTAGTAGGAATTTTAGTGACTCCACGTGAAGGGTCCTCAAGGCGATTACAATTGTGATCGCCTTTTTTTTATTCGCTCAATGAATAGCTCCTCTGTTTCTGTAATGCTGGTAGACGATCATGCAGTGGTCAGGGCTGGCTATAAGCGCTTTATTGAGCTAGATCCAGTGTTGAAGGTGATTGCTGAAGCCAGCAGTGGCGAAGAAGCCTATACCTTTCTCGAGTCAAACCCCGTTGATGTGATCATCATGGATCTTTCTATGCCAGGCCAAGGCGGGTTTGAAACATTGCGTCGGTTACTCAATCGTTTTCCGCAACAAAAAATACTGATTTTTACGATGCATGAAAATGCCTCTATTGCACATCAAGCCGTGAAGCTTGGCGCGAGTGGCTATCTAACTAAAAGTATGGAGCCTGATCTGATTGTGCAAGCGATTCATGACGTGATGGCGGGTGGCACACCGATTGCGAAGGCGATCGCTGAAGGACTCAAAGACCTGACCGAAAATCATTTGCCGCATATGGAATTGCTTCCGCGCGAATTTGAAATTTTTATCTGTCTTGCGAATGGCGAAAGCATTGAGCAAATCAGCGACAAGCTTCACCTTAGCCAAAAAACAGCAGCGAATTATCAAGCGTCAATACGAAAAAAATTAAATGCGAGTTCGACACTGGATGTTTACCAGTACGCGAAAGAACATGGACTGTTGAGTAATTGATCGCTAGCTTCGCTGGCACATCAAAGCGGCACAAAAACTTTTAGGGCACACAACAGAGCAGATGACGGCGGCTTATATCCGCTCAAGACGGGGGGATGTGGTGCAGCCAATGTCGAAAAAACCGAAAAGTGGATAAAAGACTTTTATCCACTTTACCCAAAAGTTAACGGCTCCTATCGCTAGGAGCCGCATGAATGCTGGAGGCGGGGGCCGGAATCGAACCGGCGTACACGGCTTTGCAGGCCGCTGCATAACCACTTTGCTACCCCGCCGTGGGGAAGCTTCGCGTGGGAAAACTGGCTGGGCGCAAAGCGCTTACAACCCGTTTTCACAGGCGGAGCAGGCTGGAACAAAAAGAGGAACATATTCTGGGAATCTTTCATACAACACCAGAAGGGAATCTTGTCATTCCAGCTTCTCGTAAAATTCGCGATCAATATATGATTTCTGAACCCCGTCGTTTAGGTG
>CAINAY010000076.1 GCA_903846425.1 uncultured Noviherbaspirillum sp. | reverse complement strand
TCGCGCTTGTAAGGGATCTGCTAAACACGCACGTGGAAATGATCATTCAACGCAAGCAGGAAACGATCATGTGGTGGATATGCAAGGTGCACTCAACGACGTAAGCGATAGCGAGGAAGAAAAGGAACTCTATCTATCAAATGGGCTCACCAACCCTGATGGAACGCCTGTAGTAGAAAAAAAGGGGAGGGATAAACACGCTCGCGTCACATCTCAACATGATGAAGACGGTGATTCACTTACCTAATACCAACCACTGTTCTTCGTTGCGATAGCTGACAATCGTGATTTAACGTCAGCTCATCGCTGCATCGATCAATTCTATCCAATGCCTAACCGGCGACTCGGTGCCTGATTGCAAATGCGTCAGGCAACCGATGTTGGCCGACACGATCATTTCTGATTGGGTGGCCTGAAGATTTTTTAATTTGTTATCGCGTAGTTGATACGACAGCTCAGGCTGCAGTACAGAATACGTACCGGCCGAACCACAACATAAATGACTGTCGGCACACAAAGTCACATCTACGCCAACCGCACGCAATACCTCTTCTACCTTGCCACGAATTTGCTGACCATGTTGCAAGGTACATGGCGGGTGATACGCCACACGTTTTTTTATCTGTACTTTTTTAGCGAGTTCTTGCTGAAACGCTGGCAAGATTTCAGAAAGATCTTTAGTCAATTCAGTAATACGCTGCGCACGTGCTGCATAGTGCGGATCATTGGCCAGTAAATGGCCATACTCTTTTACCATTGCACCACAACCCGATGCGGTCATCACAATGGCTTCTGCACCGGCTTGCACATACGGCCACCAAGCATCAATGTTTCGGCGCATGTCATCCAGACTATTTGCCTGATCGTTCAAGTGATAACGGATAGCGCCGCAACAACCGGCTTTGGGCGCCAGGATTAATTGCACACCCAACGTATCCAACACACGCGCAGTCGCCGCATTAATGTTGGGTGACATTGCGGGCTGTACACAGCCATCTAGCAGCAGCATGGTGCGTGCATGCGTGCGCGTAGGCCAGCGTCCTGCAGGATGCGCGACAGGTACTTTGTTTTTTAATGCCTTAGGTAATAGCGGTCGAAAAAATTGACCCGCTTTCATCGCTGGAGTAAACAGCCATTTACGCGGCAAGGTTTCTTTCAATACGGTGCGAACCAATTGCGTGGCGAATGGGCGCTCCACTTGTCTTTCTACGATCTCGCGGCCGATATCAACCAGTCGGCCATATTTCACACCCGATGGACAAGTACTCTCGCAATTACGACACGTCAGGCAACGATCCAGATGTAGCTGCGTTTTGGCAGTGGCTGGCTTGCCTTCTAAAATTTGTTTAATTAAATAGATGCGGCCACGTGGGCCATCGAGTTCGTCACCCAGCAATTGATAGGTCGGGCAAGTCGCCGTACAAAAGCCGCAATGCACACAGCTGCGCAGAATGGCATCAGCCTCTTGTCCTTCGGGCGAGTTCTTAATGAAATCAGCGAGATTGGTTTGCATTTTTTATGCTCAGAAATCCGTATACATGCGGCCTGGATTAAATATACCGGCCGGATCAAAGGTGTTTTTTAAGTTGTGATGAATGCGCGCAATGGCAGGCTGCAATGGATGAAACACTCCCACCGATTTATCACCGCTTTTAAACAAGGTCGCATGACCGCCAGCTTTTTCTGCGGCAGCGCGTATGGTTGCAGCATCTGCATCAGTCTTTAACCAACGCTGTGCACCACCCCATTCAATTAACTGTTCGCCTGCTAGCGTTAATGCGGGTGTCACGGTAGGCAACGACAAACGCCACAACCCATGAGCAGTGTCATTGAAAAAATCATGGGACTGTTCGCGCACTGCATCCCAAAACGATTCGGCTTCACTTAATGTCTCGCCACCCATGTTGGCAATAGCGGCATCGACGGCAGCGCGAGCACCCGACAAACGTACAGTCAATTGCCCTTGGTGCCAGCACGAACCTGAAATCGGCAAGGGCTGTCCACCCCATACATTTAATTGTTTGAGCGCTTCTGTTTCTGACAGTGAGAATTGCAACGTATGTTGCGCTGTCGGACGCGGCAGCACTTTGATAGAA
Source organism: uncultured Noviherbaspirillum sp. (assembly GCA_903846425.1). GTDB lineage: Bacteria > Pseudomonadota > Gammaproteobacteria > Burkholderiales > Burkholderiaceae_D > Pernthalerella > Pernthalerella communis. The sequence continues at coordinate 1,690 of CAINAY010000076.1, read as the reverse complement.
ACTTCTAACAACAAACCGAGCGTGCCTAGCGACCCAGTTAACAAACGCGACACATCATAGCCCGCGACATTTTTCATGACTTGGCCACCGAAATTCAGCACATCACCACGACCATCCATTAATACGGTACCGAGTACAAAATCTCTGACCGAACCGACTGCTTGCCTGCGTGGCCCCGATAAACCCGCCGCCACAATGCCACCCAAGGTCGCTAAGCCATCAAAGCGCATAGGCTCGAACGCCAACATTTGTTTTTGTTCCGAGAGTGCTTTACCGATTTCACGCAGCGTCGTGCCAGCGCGTGCTGTGATGACTAATTCGGTTGGATCATACGAAACAATTCCGCTATAGGCGCGTGTATCGAGTAACTCGCCTTCAAACGATTGGCCATACCAATCTTTGGTGCCGTTGCCACGAATACGCAAAGGAGTTTTAGCGGCACCGGCAGAAATAATCTGCTCTTTAAATGCCTGTAATGTCTGATCCATTTTTATTTTTTGATTATCAGAAACGTGGCAAATCGGGAAACTTCATTTGTCCAGAACGAACATGCATCTTGCCGTACTCGGCACAGCGATGCAGGGTGGGAATCGCTTTGTCGGGGTTCAATAAAAACGCGGTATCAAAGGAACGCTTCACACCAAAAAACGCTTCCCGTTCTTCAGGTGAAAATTGCACGCACATAGAATTAATTTTTTCTATACCGACTCCGTGTTCACCGGTAATCGTGCCACCGACTTCAACGCATAGTTCCAGAATCGCTGCGCCGAATTTTTCCGCGCGATCAAATTCGCCCGGCATGTTGGCATCAAAAAGAATTAATGGATGCAGATTGCCATCACCTGCATGAAACACATTCGCACAGCGTAAGCCATACACTTTTTCCATGTCGGCTATGCCTAACAATACTTTGGCTAAATGCTTGCGCGGTATGGTGCCATCCATGCAGTAATAGTCAGGCGAGATACGCCCGGCAGCTGGGAAAGCATTTTTACGACCGGACCAAAACCGCATACGCTCGGCTTCATCACGCGACACGGCAATCGCGGTAGCACCCGACGATTTCAATACCTCAGTCATGTGGGCGATTTCTTCTTCAACTTCTTCTGGCGTGCCATCGGACTCGCACAAAAGAATCGCCTCGGCATCGGTGTCATAACCGGCTTTTACAAATGGCTCAACCATGCGCGAGCTAGTTTTATCCATCATCTCCAAACCTGCTGGAATGATGCCCGCTGCGATCACATTTGCCACCGCATTACCGCCTTTAACCACATCATCGAATGAAGCCATAATGACTCGTGCTGCCTGTGGCTTAGGCACCAGCTTGACGGTCACTTCGGTGACTACTCCGAGCATGCCTTCAGAACCTATGAATACAGCGAGCAAATCAAGACCAGGTGCATCGAGCGCTTCATTACCTAGTTCAACCACATCGCCTTCTATCGTCACCATGCGAACGCGCAGCACGTTATGCACGGTCAGTCCGTATTTCAAGCAATGCACGCCACCAGAATTTTCTGCGACATTGCCACCGATAGAGCAAGCGATTTGCGATGAAGGATCAGGCGCGTAGTATAAACCGTGCTTACTTACTGCTTCGGAGATCGCTAGATTACGAACGCCGGGCTGCACTACCGCAGTACGCGCATAGGCATCAACGTTAACTATACGATTGAGTCGAGCCGTT
>CAINAY010000075.1 GCA_903846425.1 uncultured Noviherbaspirillum sp. | reverse complement strand
TCGCCTTCCCAGTGACCAATGTGGACGCGTCGCTCAATCGATTCAGGTCGAAGAGTAATGGAGCGCCTGTCAGGGATTTGGCCTCGTCGATCACGGCCACCGGCATAGCGTTTACGCTTTTGCTTCTGGCAGCGCAGGGAGTGCCATAAATGTCCGCCCATCGCTTTGTCTGCATAGATCTTCTGGTAAATAGTCTCGTGGCTGATCTGCAGTTGGCTGGCAATTTGCTCAGGGCTCCACTGCAGGCTAAGCATAGATCGCACTTGAATCAAGATCTGTTCATCAATGTGAGCCGCATTACGGCTAGATTGCAATCGCTCTTCACACAGATTCTGAGCTTGGCGGGGACGATATCCTCGACGGCCGGATCCACGGACCACCTCTCGACTAATAGTCGATTTATGGCGCCCCAGAATATGGGCAATTTCAGTTTGTGTTTGTCCTGCTTTCATAAGTACATAAATCTGATAACGTTCGGTTTGGCTGAGGTGTGTATAGGTCATATGCTTCTTCGACTGGCTGGTCAAAAGGCTTTGATACTAATGCACCTCAGCCATCCAACCCATTAATCAAAGTTGCACTTCGAACTTGAATTCACCTTATTTTATAATTGTTTGCTTTAATATTAATATGTATGGTTTTGATAGCTGAAGGCAATCACCGCTAATTTGCTATCTGTACTTGTCTGGCGTGTGGGTGAAATAAAATGCTGATCGTTTGAGCAGATTAATATGTAATCGATCTACCTGCCTGGCCTGGTGTCACCGCCGCCCTACGTCGACTGCATCGAAAGTTCATGCTGGGGCCCTGCTCTAACCAAAAATACAGTTTTGTAGGCTTGGGCGCATATGGGTGTAATCTTCACATCATGAAAAATCGCTTAATTTTCATAACGCTATTGATGTTCATTTGCAGCCAAGGGCTAGCTCAGGAAAAACGTGCGTCTTTGTTTTGTGGACCAAGTAATAACTACTACTGCTCTCCTGAGCAGGAAATAATGGCTATACGACGAGATCAGTTAAATCCTCAACAGAAGCAGCCAACGACCGCTCAACAAAATATTGCTAGGTATCTAGATTTGGAGCAAAAACGCCGAGCCAAACTAGAGCAAGAACTTGGGAAGATAAAAAGATAAAATCTTCAAAACTGTCCTAAACATTGAAGCTTCCGAAAAAAAGTATAACTTTAATTCTCATTTAATCTCAGAATCCCACATGCCTACTTACATCGTCACTGCACCACAAGGCCGGCTTTTGACTGCTCAAAAATCTAAGCTTGCCGAAGCGATCACTCGCGTTCATTGCGATATAACCGGTGCGCCTTCCTATTTTGCCCAGGTGATTTTCTATGATGTGCCTGAAGGTAATTACTTCGTCGGCGGCAAGGCGCTTGAAGGCCTCGATCATGTCTATTTACACGGAACGATCCGAGCTGGTCGTGACGCAACTACGAAAGAGCATATGCTAGTAGAGCTTATGAAGGTAGTTTCTAAATCTGCTCAGTTGGAGGAACACTGCGTTCAAGTTTACCTGTCTGAGATTCCAGCGCGCCAAGTTCTAGAGTTCGGAAAAATTCTACCTCTTCCTGGTGAAGAAGTTGCTTGGTTCGATTCGATTCCAGAACCTACCCGAAGTCGTTTAATGGCGCTGGGAAATTGAGCTTCGACTAAACCTTTGACATTACTAAGGGTTCGATTCTTAGCTTCTGGCGAATTTAGCTGAAAGCATCCAACAGCCTCAAATCATCACCATACTATCGCCTTGTAAGGCCAGCTGATTTTGGCGTAGGCCCGAGGCAAATTTGGTCAAAAAACCGAAAAGTTGCATTATGCAACTTTTGACTCAATTACACGGTTTATTACACGAATGGTATTTTTAGATATAAATCGTTGATTTTATTGGGTTTTTGACGAGCCTGTATTTCTGTTAATCCGCAGGTCCCTGGTTCGAGTCTAGGTCGGGGAGCCAAAATACGAAAGCCCGCAAATTAATGTTTGCGGGCTTTTTTGTTTTTAGATACCAATCGACAGGTTATTCAATTTTCGGATTAACTCTGAGATTACGAATTATCTAACGAGACAATGATATCAATCGCTTAAATTATCAGCGCTTAAG
>CAINAY010000074.1 GCA_903846425.1 uncultured Noviherbaspirillum sp. | reverse complement strand
TGGTAGGGGGCGTTATCAGAGACATAGCTGTTTGAAGAGCGTCTCTTCTGCGGTGTCGGAGAGGACAAACGTCCAGGCGCTCGGTACATCAGTCTCGGATAGCTTCTCACCGCCGGCCATTTCTTCGCTAAAGGTCGCATAGACCACTCCACGATTCATTTTTTCCTTGCAGTCGAACTGCTGCAGCGATTTGAACGAAATCTCACCGCTGCCTTTGCGCGCTTTCGAATTCCCTAAGATCCAGACCTGCCGCTTACCATCGACGGCTTGAATGCTCGCATTATCGACATAGAAATGGGTGCGACGGGTCTCGTAGAAATGGGACCACTCGGCAGAAGCACTGGCACTGACCAGCAAGAAAAGCATGAGAAGATAGGTTTTCTTCATTAGTAATCCTTTAAGCTTAAGCTATCGTTGTTTGACTTATTCTATTCGATAGCAAAAAAACTGCTGAACGAACCCTAAAAGATAATAATCAATGCAGCACACAATACCAACCACCCGATCTGATATCGCTGTACTGGGCGCCGGCATCATCGGCGTTTGCGTCGCACTCAAACTTCAGGAACAGGGCCGACAGGTACTGTTGATTGATCGCGATCATCCAGGTGCGGCAACTAGCTTTGGGAATGCTGGCCTTATTGAACGATCGTCGGTATTTCCGTATTCCTTTCCACGCGATTGGTCGACCCTGATTGCTTACGCACTGCAGAAAAAAACTGCGGCGCATTATCATTGGAAGGCCCTGCCTTCGCTGATGCCTTGGCTAGTCGGTTACTGGCGTCATTCATCGCCAAATCTTTATCCTGCTGCGATCGCTGGCGCACTACCCTTGATTGAAAATAGTTGGACTGAACACGCGCCTTTGATCGAAGCGGCTGGTGTATCGCATTTAGTGAATCAGAACGGCTGGATCAAAGTCTGGCGTCATCAAGACACGGAAGAAGCAAGTCTGGATCAAGCCAAGCAAAGCCTAGCCTATGGACTGAGTGTGAAGGTTTTATCTAAAGTAGAATTGCAAATAAAAGAACCAGGACTCGATCCCGATGTGATCGGTGGTGTGCATTACCCCGACTCACGTCAAATACAAGACCCGCAAGCATTAACAACCGCCTACCTGAATTTATTTTTACAGCGCGGTGGGCGATTTATTCCTGGCGATGCGCAAAGTCTGCAGCGCGATGGCCAGCGATGGCAAGTAACAACCGTTGAAGGGCCACATAGCGCGGATGCTGCAGTCGTGGCGCTCGGGCCTTGGGGTGAAGACCTCGCTCAAAAATTAGGTTATCAACTAAAAATGGGGCGCAAGCGCGGCTATCACATGCATTTCGCAGCCAGCGATAAAGCACCTCAGCATGTGATTGTCGATGTCGATAACGGTTATGCATTAGCACCGATGCGGCAAGGTATACGCCTGACCACGGGCGCCGAATTCGCCTTACGCGATGCGCCGCCTACACCCGTTCAGATAGAGCGACTAGAACCGATTGCGCGCACGCTGTATTCGCTCGGCGCTCGACTCGATCAGCAAGCTTGGATGGGTTCACGTCCCTGCACCATCGACATGCTACCCATAATAGGAGCGGCACCTAGGCACCCCGGTTTATGGTTTTGTTTTGGTCATGCGCATCATGGTTTGACGCAAGCAGCCGTCAGTGCGCGGCTGCTGGCTGAAATGATCTGTGGTCGCGAAACATTTGCTGACCCTAAGCCCTACCGAGTCGACCGGTTCTAAACAGGGTATTGATAAACCCTCTTAGTGAGTTTCAGTAAACTTTGCTCAGTCATCTTTTTTCATTTCGGTAACAAACAACTGACCCGCTCTGCTATCGGGAATAAATTTGACTCGATCACCGACTGCAAACTGCTTTAGCAAGGCTTTATCATCGACGCGAAACACCATCGTCATCGCACCCATGCTTAGCTGGGTCAAGGCTTCATGACGCAAAGTGATCTTGCTATTTTCAGGATCTATCTTACGAATCTCAGCACGCACCCACTGCATCGAACTCGCGCTACCTACAGGCGCAGGGGTGGATTGAGTATCAGCGGCAAAAACAACATTCAGCACAACTACCGGAATTAGAAAAAATATATTTAATTGACGTATAAAAAAATTCATTGCGCACTCCCTTTTGACTATAACGAATCAGCGATGCCCCTCATGCCCGGAAGGCTTACGAGCTTTTAGATTGCCTGCGCCGGTTGCACGCTCGGATGGCATGGATTGCCCGCCAGCAGAATCACTCGTTGCAGGTTGAGGCAAACTACCTGTCCACTCCCATGCCTGTGTACCCGCCGGATGTCGGTACCAACCGGGATCGCTGTAATCGCCGGACTTTTGTTCGCGCCTTACTTTTACTACGGTGAACATGCCACCCATCGCAACGCTGCCAAACGGCCCCTGCCCTGTCATCATGGGCAGTGTGTTGTCGGGTAAAGGCATTTCCATCTCGGTCATCTCTACCATGCCGTGCTCACCCATTGCCATATAGTCTGGGATCAGTCGTGAAATTTTTTCAGCGATACCGCGCTGATCAACACCAATCATCGTCGGCACCTGATGACCCATGGCATTCATGGTGTGGTGTGACTTGTGGCAGTGCAGTGACCAATCTCCAAGTTCGGTTGCGTCGAATTCGATAGCCCGCATCTGACCGACACCTATATCGACCGTCACTTCAGGCCAGCGTGATGCAGGAGGTGTCCAACCGCCATCAGTACCCGTCACGACAAATTCATGACCATGCAAATGAATCGGATGATTCGTCATGGTTAAATTACCCACGCGCAGGCGTACCCGATCGCCCTGACGCACGTGCAAGGAATCGACGCCGGGGAAAACACGACTATTAAAACCCCACAAATTAAACTCCAGCATAGTGTTAACTTTGGGCGTGGCACTACCGGGCTCGATATCAAAATTATTCAATAAAAAAACAAAATCTCGATCAACCCGCATGAAATTGTGATCCTTAGGATGCGTCACCCAAAACCCGTACATACCCATCGCCATTTGCACCATCTCATCGGCATGCGGGTGATACATAAAGGTACCAGCACGTTTAGCAATAAACTCATACACAAAGGTTTTGCCGGCAGCGATGGCCGGCTGTGTGAGTCCGGATACGCCATCCATCCCATTCGGGAGTCGTTGCCCATGCCAGTGAATACTAGTCGCCTCGGATAAGCGATTGGTTACAAAAATACGCACACGATCGCCCTCAACCACTTCTATCGTGGGTCCGGGTGATTGCCCGTTATAGCCCCACAAATTCGCTTTCATACCCGCCGCTAGCTCGCGTATTACAGGTTCAGCAACCAAATGAAATTCTTTGACGCCTTGATTCATACGCCAGGGTAGTGACCAACCATTTAAGGTCACCACCGGATGAAACGGACGACCGCTCGATGGTAATGGTGGTGGCGCTGTCTTGGCACTGCTGCTGACCACCAGCTCGGGTAAAGACGCAGCACCGACGCGACTAATAGCACTGGCCCCTAAGGCCACCATGCCAGCTTGTTTAAAAAAATCTCTACGTGATGTCATGATTTATTCCTTATTTATTTCTTATTTATTTCTTTTAATGCGCCCGCTGAGCGCCGGTCGGCGTGGCATTTCCTACTGGCACGCTCGAGAGTGAAGGGGTCAGACTGCCGCCATTCACCACAAAATTCATCTCCGACTCGGCAATCCAAAAATCACGTTGCGCATCGATGGCTGAATTAATACTGGTAATCTGCGCACGTGCATCAGCCAATAATTCAAAGACACTGCTCAGCATGCCGTTGTAACGCAGTAGGACTTCATCGGAGATACGCTTGCGCGCGGGAATAATTTCGTCGCGATACTGACGCGCGATATCAAAGTTAGTGCGATACGCTCCATAGCCTTCACGAGCTTCAGAACGCGCTTGCAGTGCAACGTCAGTCGCACGATAAAAAGAACGCATATAAACGCTCTCGGCACGTCGAACACGCGCCTGCCCCCAATCAAATAAGGGCAAGGAAAATTCAACTTGATAACCCTCTGCTAAAGAAGCATTCGATGCACTTTTGTTTTGATAGCCCACCTCAAATGCATTCACAAAACGGGTGGCGCGCATGAGCCCCAGTGATTTAGCGGTGCTTTCGGTATCCAGCTTGGCGACTTGCACATCTAAGCGTTGTGCCAAGGCCTGAGTTTCTATTTCATCAATTCGTCTGAGCGAAACAGGCAAATCTGGTAAACGTTCAGGCAGCTTTAATGCTTGATGACTATCGCCTAGACCAAGCAATCGCACCAAACGCTCGTGAGTGATATTTACGTTGTACTCAGCCCGCGCTAACTGCACAGCCACTTCGTGGCGAAACGCCAACTCACGTGCTTGTTCTAATTTCCCCCAGTTACCCGCTTTGGTCATACGATCAGCCAGCTCTGAACTCGCTTGCGCTGCCTGATCAACCTGCTTCATGTAGACGAGCGATTGCTGGGCTGCGACTGCCTGAAAATATGCACGCCGGGTATCGGTGGCTAGACGAACAATTTGTAAGGATGTCTGCAGCTGAGTTTGCGCAAAGCGTCGCTCTTCAATAGCGCGTCTCAGTGGCATAGTCAACAAACCACTCAGATCAAACATAATCGCGCGATCGATCTCAACCTCGCCATTACCTGACAAGCGCCCAAATGAAAAACCAGGATTACGTAGCCTGCTGGCCTGCACCAGATCAGCTTCGGCGATTCCCAAATCAGCCAATGCCACGCGTAATCGCGGATTGTTAAGCACAGCAATTTCTACTACGCTATCCGACGACAGCGGTGCTGATAACAAGGTGCTGATACGTGCTTGTGCTGCGGACGAATTCGCTGCATTAGGCATGGAATAGCCGATACGTTCTCTACTTAACTCAGAAACACGATTAAGTCCCCCATCAGCAGAAAAGTTAGCGCAGCCTAGCAACGTCAGCGGTAACAAGCAGATGAAAGTACGTGCGCGCGCAAGCGCACATCGTTGCGAAAAATACATAAATACTCCTAATGAGAATCGGTGCGTGAGCCGTGGGCTGCGCAAGCCGCTCTAACGTTAACTCGCTAGAGCGATGAATCAGGCGAACTGAGTTCGGGGAGGTCGTTCAAGGCCATCCGGAATGAATCCAGAGAACGAATAGGAAGAAGAGATGAATACACTACGCGCCATGACTAGGCTTTGTGTGTGGACAGCAGCAGAAGGAGGAGCGACCGCACCCATCAGACAGCATTTTGCGCAATCGTGACCCGGATTGCTAGTAGGCGCGTCGGCATGACAAGGCTTAGATGCATCGCTCAGATGATGATGCTCAGGGGAGATATCAACATTCATCCCAGCCTCGACATCCTGTGATGAATGATGATGCGCATCATACTCGGTAACGGGTGGCATTTCATTGACTGACAACTGCGCAATCACAGGTTCTGATTGAGGTGCCGTCAACATCGCTAAAGAACGCGCAAAGGCTAACGAACTCTGCATAGGCAATAGCAACCCCAAAAGTAGAAGGAGGACGGCACGGCGCCAAAGCGGACGGGGAAAATCAGTCATGGAATGACCATACCACAGCCTTGAAGGGCAGCACATAGTGCATAGGGTCAGACTCAGGGGAAACTCAACACCACAGAAAATTTGATGGGGGAGATAGCATTTTGCTGGGAAACAGGCGACCTATTTCAAAGCAAGACCAGGAAGATCTGGGTCAACCTTAAATTCAAAGGTGTGACGACGGCAGTTCATCGTGTTGATGTAGTAGAAGGCAAAGCGCTTGCCATTTTCAGGGCCGACTCGTAGTTTGATTTTATTTCGGCCAACAATGTCGCCCTCTTCATCACGTACTGCGACATTCAAGGTGCCATGAAATTCCTGACCACCACGATTTACCAACACACCACTCAAATCAAACGCCACACAATAGACGCTTTTAACAACGATTTCTGGATTGTTGGTATCGACTGTCTGAGCGCGTGCAAGCCCAGGCAGCAGGCCTAGCGCGAGCAACAACTGCAGACAGACGTATCGTTTCATAGCGACCTCTCTCGACGACCCTTTACCCATGCTTTTTATTGCATGGGCAACTCATTTAATTCACTGCATAGCGTGCAACGGCTGTTTCGTCCCATGCCATTCCCAAACCGGGCCCCTTCGCAGTCACGTGGCCTTTATCGATAACATAAGGCTCTGCCAATATCATCGACCCGAAGTCCATAAACTCGAGCCAATGGCAGGTCGGCGTGACTGGCAACACATGCGCGCTGGCCTCAATAAATATGTGGCTAGACATAGGCATCGATGCGGCACTGGCCATACCCATCACTGACAACCAACCGGTTATGCCACCGATTTTCATTAAATCCGGCATCATCATGTCGCATGCTTGAGCGCTCAATGCACGTTCAGCATCGCGCGGGAACCACCAATTCTCGCCTGTCTGTATACCCACATTGACCGACTGCCTGACGGTGGCATGACCTTGTAAATCTTCCGCCACTACAGGCTCTTCAACCCAATGAATATCGTAAGCCTCAATCATTTGAATGCGTCGTATCGCTTCTTTGGGCGACAAGCTCTGGTTGTAATCCACCATCAAGGCGACATCGGAACCAATCATGCGACGCACTTCGGCCACCACATGCAAATCACGCTGAGCATCAACATCGCCCAATTTAATTTTGATGGCTTTAAATCCCTGCTTCAGTGTTTGCTCTATCGCTTTGGCATCTTTGACAGGGTCAACCATGCCGTAACTATCGTAAGCAGCAACCGGAATTGCTTCACCACCCAACATATGAACTACGGGCTGATTGGCCGCTTTGCCTAACGCATCCCAATACGCCATGTCTAAGGTCGATAACAACATCCCCAACAATCCTTGCAAACCGAGCAAACGAAAACGCTTTTCCATTTGCTGCATACGCGCCAAAGGCACGCAGGATTTGCCGATTAAATCGGGCTTGATTTGCTCCAACAGGCTCATCAAGGGCTTGAGTGTCACTGGCGTATAGCCGAACAGATAAGCATGTCCTGTAATACTTTGATCGGTAACGACATCGAGCAAAATCAATGGCGATACATCGACTGAGCCGGAAGCTGTTCTTACCGGCCTGGATAGCGGCGCCACAACGGCCCGCGCACGAATATCCGTAATTATTAAACTATTCATGGAATCCTTATTCAGTAAATAAATCGACACTTGCTGGGATTGTTTTAATAGTGAGTAGTCAAAATGATTCGTAGCGATTCGTTTGAACGGCTCTTTCTGGCCCAGCTCAGACCAAAGCGTTTTACCACAGCTAAGAAAAGCGATGAACAATTCCACGCTCAAAAACCCTCACAAACTAATAATAAATTATCGTTTGTGAAACTCATTCTCGTTTTTCCATAGGCTGCATTAATTGATTAAAAAATGGGCACGACTACTTTGATGAAATAATGGATTAACTAATTTAAACCACCACACGAAGGAGACACCATGGCTACCGTACCGCTGATTCCCTACGACGAAGCAAAACCCGAAGCACGCGCTGTTTATGACAACATCATGCAAACCCGCAAAGTAAATGACGTAAACAATTTTTGGAAAGCGCTAGCGCACTCGCCTGATTTGTTAAAGCATGTATGGGAACGTGCGCAAGAAGTGATGAAGCCGGGCGCACTAGATGCAGTGACTAAAGAATTGATTTATATCGCGGTATCTACTGCCAATAGCTGTGAATACTGTGTGCATTCGCATACCGCTGCTGCACGCGCTAAAGGAATGACACCGGAACAATACGCTGAACTACAAGCGGTGATTGCGATGGCCAGCACCACGAATGCGTTGGCGACCAATATGCAAGTGCCGGTCGATAAGCAGTTCGATCAAAGCTAAAAATCAGCACTGAAAAAATAAATACTGAAAAATCGAAAACAAACTAATCAGGCCGAGTGATGTTCAACTCGGCCTGATTATGTATTAAGGATAACGTACCCATCCTTTGGTTGATGCATCAGGTGCTTCACCAGGTCGGCCAGGTACTGCCTTAGCTACAGGTACCGCGGCGGGTGCTGGTGCATGAACCGCATGAGCAGCATGCGCTTCGACTACAGGCTCCGCACGCTCTGGCATGGCGGACGAGTGATGACTACTAATCAACCACTCTGCGCCGACCTTCTTATAAGAAAACGAATAGCGCGCCTTAACCTTTGTGCCATCGGCAAAACGGAAGGTATACAAGCCTGAATCCGTCGCACTATTGCAATCGACTTCAATCATACGATCATCAATACTGCCTTCAGGACGACGCATTAAAAAATGCATGAAGTACTCTTCTTTTTCAGCGATAGTGAATCGAGCACGATTTGATACCGTCGGCAAAAGAATGGAATTCGGCGCGTAATTAGCAACCACTTTTCTGGGATCACCGGTACGAAGCGAATTATTCCAACGATCGAATAAAGCAGCGATTTCAGATTTCAACGGTAAATCACATTCTTCAGCTGCAGCGCGAGCATTGGAGACGGAGATAGGACCATGACCCGTATGAGCAGGCAATGCTTTGGCGGCAACCGGTGCATGTGCAGGCGCAGGTGCAGCAGCATGTGTATCGGCTGCGACTGGGGAGTGATCATCATGCACCGCAGCTGGGGGAGCAGCGTGGTCATCCGCAGCAGCCGCATGGTCTGCTTTGGGCGCATGCGAATCGGCCGCTGGTGCTGCTATAGCGCCAGCTATTGATGCTTTAGGTTTCAAACGTTTACTGACTTGGGGCTCAGCTGATGCTGAGTAAGCAACATGGGTGTCAGCTGCTGCAGGAGCAGCCGCTGGTGCATGATGAGCTGGAGCAGGAGCTGGAGCTGCTGCCGCTTGAGTCGGTGCGGGTGCAGGAGCTACAGCAGCAGCGTGAGCTGGTGCAGGTGCAGGAGCTGCCGCCGCTTGAGTCGGTGCGGGAGCGTGTGCTACAGCTGGAGCTGGTGCTGAAGCTGGTGCAGGTGCTGGAGTTGTAGCAGCTTGTGTTGGTGCGTGATCATCATGTGCAGCCTGCGAATCAGCTGCATGAGCATCGGCTCCAACTGGAGTACCACCGGGGTAAACTTTTTTCAGTTTCAAGCGTTTGCTCGGTTCGGTAGCTGCAGCCACGGGTGCGACATGCACATCCGGATGGGCAGGTACTTTATCTCCATTCGCGTCAGGTGCGGCATGACCAGCAGCAGCGTGAGCAGCCGCTGGTGCATGCGCATCAGCTTCTTTAGTTACCGGTTTTTTTGCTGCTTTCTTGACGGGCTTTTTCTTTTTCGGCGTAGGCTTAGCGGGCGCCTCTGCCGTTGTATCTGCGGCTACCTTGGCGTCCTCAACCGGTTTCGCATCCGCCTGTTTAGACTCGACTGCAGGCTTTGAGTCCGCAGGCTTAGCTTCAGCTGGTTTAGCGTCGGCTGGTTTCACCTCGGCAGGCTTAGATTCAGCGGCTTTCGCGGGTGCAGCCGCTTTGGCCGGAGCAGCGTGATCGGCAGGCTTAGCATCGTTAGCATTCACGCTCGTACAAGCGATTGCAAATAAAAGCACTGTCAGTAAATTAGTAGCATTCATCGTCATGACCTTCCTGTCAGGTCTCACTAAAAATAGCCATTCAATGCGGCTGGTGGCATAAATTATCAAAATTAAATCATTCGGCGCATCCTAAGCTGCACGCACCCCGTTACTTGTTATGCTTCTCGTCCTTGTTAATCGAGTCGAGTGCGAAATTCTGTAGGCCCTTACACAAAGAATATACTCGGCCGCTCTAAAGAACTGGAATGCTGGTATCGATTAATAGAGCGTAGCTGGATGTTTCGGCGTAAACCGCGCAAAAATAGTTCAGTTTTACTATTAAAAACCATGCAAGGCATTTCGCAGCGGATTATCCTAAGGCCACTGCTATTAAACGTCCGGGCCGATTACGTTCATTCGGGCCCCGCAGTATTGAACTAAAAAAAGGAGAATTATTGTGTCCGATACTATTATTGAAACGCTGCCCGGTCAGCTGCATCAATCCGATTGCCCTTGCTGCGCACCAATCAGCACAGGTACCTCACGTCGTCAGTTCTTGGCGACTGGCGCTGCTGTCTTAGCCGGTGGCCTGATGGGATTCGTTCCTGGTCGCTCGATGGCGGGCGGTGGCAACTATGAAGCGATGCTGGTTAATTGCATCGATCCACGCTTCACCACGCTCAGCTGGCAATACATGGGTCTGCTGTCAGGTGTTGACCGTGACAAACTGGGCGACAACTACAGTCACTTCGTGATGGCAGGTGGCCCACTCGGCGCCGTACATCCAAAATTCGCCGCTTGGCACAAAACGTTTTGGGACAACCTGGATATCACGGTTGGTCTGCATCACATCAAACGTGTTGTAGCTTTATCTCATCGTGATTGCGGTGCTGCCAAGCTTGCTTTTGGT
>CAINAY010000073.1 GCA_903846425.1 uncultured Noviherbaspirillum sp. | reverse complement strand
TTTGATCTGGAAATGATGCAGGAAATTGGTTTTACTAAAGGTATTGAAAATTACTCGCGACATTTATCGGGTGCTAAGCCCGGTGAGCCGCCACCGACTTTAGTTGATTATTTGCCGCAAGATGCGCTAATGTTTTTGGATGAGTCGCACGTGCTGATGGGGCAGTTAAACGGTATGTACAACGGCGACCGCGCACGTAAGACAAACTTAGTGGATTACGGATTTCGTTTACCTTCGGCGCTGGACAATCGGCCACTGCGGTTTGATGAGTTTGAATCAAAAATGCGTCAGACGGTGTTTGTTTCTGCTACGCCAGCCGACTATGAAAAAAATCATGCAGGGCAAGTGGTTGAGCAGGTAGTACGTCCTACGGGTTTGGTGGATCCGATAATCACGGTTCGCCCTGCGGTGACGCAGGTGGACGATTTGATGCAAGAAATATCCTATCGCGTTGCAAAGCATGAGCGCGTATTAGTTACGACGCTGACTAAGCGCATGTCTGAGCAGTTAACTGAATTTTTAAGTGATAACGGTGTCAAGGTTCGCTACCTTCACAGCGATATTGATACGGTAGAGCGAGCAGAGATTATTCGAGATTTGCGCTTGGGGACCTTTGATGTACTCGTTGGGATTAACCTTTTGCGCGAAGGTTTAGATATTCCCGAAGTATCGTTAGTGGCAATTTTAGACGCTGACAAAGAAGGATTTTTGCGCTCTGAACGTAGTTTAATTCAGACCATAGGTCGAGCCGCTCGTAATATTAATGGTACGGCGATTTTGTATGCTGACAAAATTACTGATTCTATGAAGCGCGCTATGGGTGAAACTGAGCGTCGCCGTAACAAGCAAATTGCTTTTAATACAGAACATGGCATTACGCCAGTTGGAATACAAAAGCAGGTTCGTGACTTAATTGATGGTGTGTATAAGAGCGACGATGCGCGCCAAGAATTAATGGCAGCTCAAGAGCAGGCCAAGTACGAGTCCATGAGTGAGAAGCAGGTTAGTAAAGAAATCAAACGACTCGAAAAGCTAATGATTGATCACGCCAAAAATCTAGAGTTTGAAAAAGCAGCGCAAGTACGCGATCAGCTTCATATCTTAAAAGAGCAGTTATTTGGTGCGCCAGGTTCGGATAACGTGCTTTCTATTACTGGGAAATGAAATAGAGCGGTAATCCCGCTCTATTTATTTGTCATCGCTGCCAGATAACGGCTTCAGCCTTCGAAGCCGGCAGGTGGTACGAAAATGGTCGCCGATTCGGCGTCATCGCCGACTACTGTAGTCTGGCTCATCGTACCCGCCCCATGGAAGTTGCTGCCAGATGGGCTTGGTCCACCCGGTCGCGTTTGAACTGATTGCAGAGGATTTAAGGTCGTGATGGATGGCAAAGGGCCAATCGGAGTGCGTGAGCGATATTTCATCACACCCACAATCCCAAGTATCACCGAGCCAAGGCCTGCCAAGCTTCCTAAAACTGCGGCCGCAATCTGGCCTGCTGCTGATTCTGCTTTTGGTTGCGATTTGTCGGAAACAAGGACGTAGGTGAAATTCATCAGCTCGCCATTCTGCTCCCGGAACCGGAGGTATGCGTCTAGCTGGGTCTGGTTAAGAAAGATCGATGCTCTTGTGGGTTGATTTACTGCGTGATTGATTTGTTGGTTGATTTGATCCGTGGTGCTGGCAGGTGTCGGGCAATCGAAAAGCCAGTTCCACCGGGGGCTACACCACCCCTCTGAACCGTAAAGGCTGCTGACATTGCGGTAATCGAGGATATGATCACCAGTGATGTATCTGTAATTGTCTGCGGAATTGAGGTTTTGATCGCTGCACACGATGAAACGAGGCACATCGTCAAGGCAAATGCAGTCCGTTTCATTGGTTCCAATTAATTCGAATGTCAACGACGTGATGTATTCGAAGCCAGCTTTGGCAACATGCGTCAATTCATCGTCGCATCCGGTAACATCGGGATTGTAGTCATCGGTGCTGCACAACGTTCTGTTAACTGGCGTGTAGTCAGCATAGCTTCGCTTGTCGCGTACCCACGCTGATTGAATTTCGACCATCGGTAGTTCATGATCGAGGCGGTCTCTTGTTTCTATTTTCGGGATTTTGTTGATGTCGATGCTAGGGTTTCCCTCGATCGACTTCAGGTATTGCGTAGCTATCTGTTGATCGGTGAGTTGCGGCCGCTTGGTATTGACGACATCCGGCAGCGGAATTTCTGCCGGATTCGTGTTCCAGTTTTGAAGGGCGATGTAGGCTTTGTTGATGCTGTCTCGTGCCTGGGCGAAGACGGGAAACGACATGATGGGCTCCTAGGAATATTTAAAGAGCTCGATAAGTAGAATTTTTATCTTCTAGGTTCCACGGCCGTGCCATTTATTTGTAGCCTAGATGGGTAGGCACTGAATCGTTCGTTCAGGCCGGCACGCTACAATTTCTATTTTTTTGATCTGCACATGATTCCTGAATCATTCCTGTCAGCCATAGAACTTGCTGCGCCCTCTTGGCGTCCAGTCCTGAAGCACGGTCTCGAGACGATGAACGCAGTGGAGCCGGCTTACTTGCCGTCGCTTGCGCAAGACGAGTATCTGCCCACGCAAGCCCGATTGTTTGCCGCTTTTGCGCAGCCGCTCGAACAAGTGCGGTATGTACTGGTAGGTGAAGGACCTTATCCCCGAGAGCAAAGTGCTACCGGCTTTTGTTT
>CAINAY010000072.1 GCA_903846425.1 uncultured Noviherbaspirillum sp. | reverse complement strand
CTGGAAGCGTCGGGTATTGAAGTCGCCAATCGTTTAAAAGTATCGGAAGCGTGTCCAGTCATTCTGCCGTATCACACGGCTTTAGATGCTGCGCGTGAAGCCAAGCGTGGCGATGCAAAAATCGGCACCACCGGTAAAGGTATAGGCCCGGCGTATGAAGACAAAGTAGCCCGTCGCGCAATTCGTGTGGCTGATTTGTTGAATGAAAAACGCTTGGAAGAAAAGCTGCGTGAAAATCTTGATTATCACAACTACGTACTCGTTAATTATCTGAAGGCTAAAGCCGTTGATTTTCAAAGTACCTTTGATGCGGCTTTAGCGTCGGTTCCAAGAATTCGCCCGATGGTGACCGATGTATCGAGTGCTTTGTATGCTGCTTACAAAGCCGGTGCAAATTTATTGTTTGAAGGTGCGCAGGGTAGCTTGCTTGATGTTGATCACGGTACCTATCCGTTTGTAACATCCAGCAACTGTGTTGCTGGTAACGCTGCCGCAGGCTCGGGCGTGGGCCCCAACATGTTGCACTACATTTTAGGTATCACGAAAGCGTATACAACGCGCGTAGGTTCCGGACCGTTTCCATCAGAATTGCCGACAGATCAGGGCATAGGAAAACACCTATCATCGGTTGGGCATGAATTCGGTACCGTGACCGGTCGCGCACGTCGCTGTGGTTGGTTTGATGCCGCTTTATTGAAGCGCTCAGTTCAGATCAATGGCGTATCTGGTATGTGCCTGACTAAACTGGATGTGTTGGATGGTTTGGAATCATTAAAGCTATGTACAGGTTATCGTTTGCATGGAAAACACGTGGATATTTTCCCTGTGGGTGCCGAGGAAGCCGCGGCATGCGAACCCATGTATGAGGAGATGCCAGGTTGGACCGAGCCTACCGTCGGCGTTAAGTTAATGAAGGATTTGCCTGCGAATGCGCAAGCGTATGTAAAACGCATCGAAGAATTAGTAGGCGTACCAGTAGATATGGTTTCAACCGGCCCTGATCGTGAAGAGACTATCGTTTTACGTCATCCATTTGAATGATGTCAGCGCATGACGACCTCGGAAGATGCCGGTCATGTATGGATTTCGTGGGATGACTATCATCGTTCTATCGAAGACCTAGCTAAGCAGGTGTTTGATTCGGGATGGACGTTTGATCATGTACTTTGTTTAGCGCGAGGTGGTTTGCGTCCGGGAGATGTGTTTTCGCGGTTGTTTAACGTGCCGCTCTCTATTCTCACTGTGAGTTCTTATCGTGAAGAAGGTGGTACTCAGCGTGGAGAGCTTTGCATAGCGGACAGAATTACGTCGACGATAGACACGTTAAGCGGACGTCTGCTTTTAATCGATGATTTAGTGGATTCGGGCATCACGTTACACAGAGTTAAGGAATGGTTACTGACTCGTTATCCTGAAGTTAACGAGCTTCGATCAGCAGTGATTTGGTACAAGGAAAATTCATCCGTACGACCGGATTATTTTGTCCATTACGTTGCAGGTAATCCGTGGATTCATCAGCCGTTTGAGTTGTATGACCAAATGACGCCAGACACGCTGTAACAATGCTATCGTTCAAGGAAATTCTATGAAGGAAAATGAACGTGTGAGTAAGACGTTGAGCGATTTAAAAAATGCCCAAAATAATCTCGATGCGCTAGACCGCGAGCATGATGAATTGATGGTGCGGCTAGCGAATGCGCGACGCGCTCAACAACGTATGACCTACTACTTAATTGCAATCGTTGTTGTGGCTGCGGGAATGATTATTGGTTCACTGTATTTAGCAGCAAAGAGTTTG
>CAINAY010000071.1 GCA_903846425.1 uncultured Noviherbaspirillum sp. | reverse complement strand
TAGCGCATATACCAAATCGCGCATTCAATCGATTGATGATGTCAAAGTCAAAAAAGATCTTGATGCTGGCAAAGTGGTTGTCATTACCGGTTTTCAAGGCATGGATGCTGACGGCAATATCACCACACTAGGTCGCGGTGGCTCTGATACCTCCGCAGTGGCCGTCGCTGCCGCACTAAAAGCTGCTGAGTGCTTAATTTATACCGACGTTGATGGCGTCTACACCACCGATCCCCGCGTCGTGTCAGAAGCGCGTCGATTGAAGACAGTAACGTTCGAAGAAATGCTAGAGATGGCATCGTTAGGGTCAAAAGTTTTGCAAATACGTTCGGTGGAATTTGCGGGAAATTACCGCATGCCCACGCGCGTGCTGTCATCATTAACTGATCCACTCATGCCGTTGGAAGAAGAAGCTCAGTCTGGCACCCTGATATCGTTTGAGGAAGACACCCACATGGAACAAGCGACCATTACTGGCATCGCCTTTAGCCGCGATGAAGCAAAAATTACAGTGCGCGGCGTACCCGATAAACCGGGTATTGCATTTCAAATTTTAGGTCCCGTCGCTGACGCGAATATTGAGGTCGATATGATCGTCCAAAATATTTCCGTCGATGGTAAAACCGATTTCACGTTCACTGTGCCACGCGCTGATTACGATAAATCAATGAAGTTAATCGAAGGCGACGTGAAATCAACCTTGGGTGCAACCCATGTTGTGGGCGATAACAAAGTATCTAAAGTTTCTGTTGTGGGTGTGGGTATGCGTAGTCATGTGGGCATTGCGTCGCAGATGTTTCGAACCCTCTCCGAAGATGGCATCAATATTCAGATGATCTCGACCTCAGAGATTAAAATCTCCGTCCTGATCGATGAGAAATACACTGAGCTAGCCGTGCGTGCTTTGCACAAGGCCTTTGGTCTAGAAAAGGCTTAATTAAAAGGGGTAAATTCGGCCGATTTCCCCTTCGTCAGCAGCCAGTCAGGTCCTACTAGTTTCGTAGCCATTTACCGAGGTGGTTGATGGATGCCAGCAAAGCCGGCCTAAATGTATTTTTAAGTCAAAAAAGTACAGCCGTGCAATAATCGACAAAACTAACTAAAAAAGCACGATTCCGGGGTTTCCTCCGGCTATCCGCTGCTCCTCTCCGGGCAATTTCTATGTGGCTTGTCGATATCGCGCTAAAGCGTCCCTACACCTATTTGGTGATGGCGCTGATGATCTTGTTGGCGTCACCCTTTGTGTTGCGCTCCACCTCGACCGATATATTTCCCGAAATAGGCATTCCTGTCATCAGTATCGTCTGGAACTACACCGGACTTCCACCGAAAGACATGCGTGAGCGACTCGTGAGCCCTTATGAGAAGGCACTCACAACGACTGTTAATGACATCGAACACATTGAGTCGCAGTCCACGACATCGGTAGCCGTCGTTAAACTTTATTTTCATCCGAACGTCAATATTGCTACAGCGCTGTCGCAAGTCACAGCCATTAGTCAGTTCATGTTGCGTCAGCTGCCAGCGGGTACCGTGCCGCCGCTGATTATTAAATATTCTGCGTCGACTGTGCCGGTGGTTCAGGTGGGTATATCAAGTCCGCTGCATTCTGAACAAGAGTTAAATGATATTGCGATCAACCAGGTTCGTACTCAGTTGATCACGATTCCAGGGGTGGCCGTACCTTACCCGTATGGCGGTAAGTTTCGAGTGGTGTCCGTTGATCTTGATACCGAGGCTTTGCTGGCTAAAGGTCTGACACCCAGCGACGTCGTCAATGCCATTAGTGCTCAAAATCTTATCCTGCCTGCAGGTACTGTAAAGATCGATGGGCTGGAACAAGCAGTCAAGCTGAATGGTTCGCCAGACAGCATTGCGGGCATGAATAACATTCCTGTCAAGACGGTGAATGGTTCAACCACCTACTTGCGCGAAGTGGCACACGTACGTGATGGTTTTCAGCCGCAGCAAAATATCGTTAAAAACAATGGCGAGCGCGGAGTACTGCTGACGGTGCTTAAGAGCGGTTCCGAATCAACGCTGAAGATTGTTGAGAACGTCAAAGCAAAAGTCGCTGAAATATCCAAGGGATTACCCGAGGGGCTACGCGTCGTTACGATGTTTGATCAATCCATCTTTGTGAAATCAGCGATCGACAGCGTTTTGCATGAAGCCGTAATTGCGTCCTTGCTGACGGCAACGCTGATTCTTTTATTTTTAGGAAATTGGCGTAGTACCTTCATCATCGCGATCTCTATTCCACTATCGATTTTGGTGTCGATATTTGTAATGCGTGCTTTGGGCGAGACGATCAACCTTATGACTCTGGGTGGGCTGACACTGGCCATTGGTATTTTGGTCGATGATGCGACGGTCACGATTGAACATATCGAACGCCATATCCACCTGGGTAAAGATCTCTACACAGCCATTTTTGATGGCGCTAGTGAGATTGCCGTACCTGCGCTCGTTTCCACGCTGTGTATTTGTATCGTATTTTTACCGATGTTTTTCTTGACTGGCGTAGCACGTTATTTATTTGTGCCGCTAGCTGAAGCCGTAGTGTTTGCGATGTTGGCGTCGTATTTTTTATCACGTACGTTAGTGCCAACCATGGCGCTGATGATGATGAAAATACAGTCGCAACATTCAGATAAACCCAATATGATGCGTCGTATTCATCTAGCCTTCGACAGAGGCTTTGAGAGAATGCGAGCAACGTATCTTGCTGCGCTGAGCGTGTTATTGGTTCGACGTCGCGTCTTTATGATCGCATTTCTCGGGTTTTGTGTTGGGTCCTGCTCTTTATTCTTTGTCCTTGGCGAAGATTTTTTCCCAGCGGTCGATGCTGGCCAAATTAGATTGCACATGCGAGCAGCGACAGGCACTCGCATTGAAGAGACCGCACGCCTTTCGGATCAGGTTGAACAATCTATCCGCGAACTAATACCAGAGAAAGAACTTGACGCCGTACTCGCTAATATTGGTGTGACGATTAGTAGTATGAACATGTCGTACAACAATGCCGGGACCTTTGGTGTGATTGATAGTGAAATTCTCATTTCATTAAAACAGGGTCATGAACCAACGCGAACACACATCGATCGTCTACGTGCCGAATTGCCGCGTTTGTATCCGGGTACTGAATTTTATTTTCAGCCACCGGACATCATTTCGCAGATTTTGAATTTTGGCTCGCAAGCGCCCATCGATATTCAATTTTCTGGCAAAGACATGAATGCCAGCTACGCCATGGCAAAGCAGTTACTCGCCAAAGTAGAAAAAATCCCTGGTGTAGTGGATGCACATATTCATCAACGCCTTGATCAACCAACCATTGCATTGAATACCGATCGCACCGCATTGCAAGCACTGAATTTATCAGCGGCGAATGTGGCACAAAACGTATTGGTTTCCTTATCAGGTAGTTTCCAGACACAGCCAACGTTCTGGGTAAATCCAGCTAACAGCGTGGTCTACAACGTCTTGGTTCAAACCCCGCAATACCATGTGAACTCACTCGATAAATTATTACGCACGCCTGTTAATGCGCCGGGTGGACAAAGCCAGTTGCTGGGTAACTTAGTGAGTGTCACACCCGAAGTACAGCCCGCCGTCGTATCTGAATATGACATTACACCCGTCATCGATATTTACGTCAGTGTGCAAGGGCGCGATTTTGGTGGCTTGGTGGCTGAAATAAATAAAGAAGTCGAAGCCATGCAACCAAGTTTGAAAAAAGGTCAGAAGCTCACGTTACGCGGCCAAGTCAATACGATGAAGTCGTCGTATACCGGTCTGTTAATTGGTTTGGCTGCGGCCATCGTATTGGTGTATTTTTTAATTGTTGTGAATTTCCAGAGCTGGCTCGATCCTTTAATCATAGTTAGCGCGTTGCCAGCAGCGTTGGCTGGTATTGCGTGGATGCTGTTTTTGACGGGCACACACTTAAGCGTTCCAGCGCTCACTGGCGCCATCATGACGATGGGAGTGGCAACAGCGAATAGTATTTTATTGGTTTCGTTCGCATTGCAGCGTCTGCGAGCAGGCATACCTCCGCTGTCGGCTGCACTTGAAGCCGGTTCAACTCGTATTCGTCCTGTGCTCATGACAGCCGCTGCAATGATTATTGGCATGCTGCCTATGGCCTTGGGATTAGGCGAGGGCTCAGAACAAAATGCGCCACTTGGTCGAGCTGTTATTGGTGGCTTATTGTTTGCTACCGTTTCCACATTGTTTTTTGTGCCAGTGCTGTTTGCATCGGCGCACCGTTACATCGCAAGGCGCAAACGCGCCGCTGACAACACCGCTTCTGCTTTAAGGATTTAAGAGATGACTAAAGCACGTCACGCATCCCTTGCTATACAGGGCGCCGGTCAAAAAGAAATACGCCGCATTCGCACTTGGCGTCGCTTGCGTCTGAGTTTTTTCGTCATATTTCTTGTGCTGCTAGGTAGTGCTGCCATGACGATGATGCGCCAAAAATCGGAAGCCTTAGCCTTAGCTGCCGATACAAAAACTAAG
>CAINAY010000070.1 GCA_903846425.1 uncultured Noviherbaspirillum sp. | reverse complement strand
ATGCATAGTGAATCGTGTAAATCATTCACTTTTTTTTCAATGGTTGTCTACACTCGCTCTAACTTAGCGATACTCAAGTCGAGTAATTTCATACCGTTACGACCAAAATTAATATTCGCGCGCGCTTGTGTGCCGCTTCCTTCGATATTGACGATAACACCCTCGCCAAATTTTTGATGGGTCACGCTCTGACCTATTTGCCAGACACTCTCTTTGCGAGAGGTAAATGACTGCGCAATACTGTTGTTACCAAATTCAGGTGTCTCTACCCACGCCGCTTTTTGATGATTAGGCAGCCATTTCGCTTCAACTCTAGGCGACAACCATTTCAAAGCTTCATCAGGTAGTTCATCAAAAAATCGTGAACGAACGTTGTAGCGTGTTTGGCCGTGCAACATGCGAGTCTGCGCAAAGCTCATGTAGAGGCGTTTGCGTGCGCGAGTAATCGCCACATACATCAGACGCCGCTCTTCTTCGACACCGTCTTCGGCTTCTTGGCTATTCTCATGCGGGAACAAGCCTTCTTCTAAACCTGTAATAAATACCGCATCAAATTCCAGGCCTTTAGCTGAATGCACTGTCATTAATTGAATCGCGTCTTGCCCTGCTTGCGCTTGGTTGTCGCCCGCCTCAAGCGAGGCATGCGAGAGAAATGCCGATAAAGGCGACATGATGGCTGTCAGCGGTGCATCAGCATCAATGATCTCAATACCATCACCACTCACTAAAGCAGGAGCAGCGCTATCAACACGCGGACCGACCAATGCAGGCGCATCAATCATAAAACCTTCTTCCGACACAAACAAGGCTGCCGCACTCACTAGCTGCTCTAAATTCTCTATCCTGTCCGCACCTTCTTTCTCACCCTGATAGTGAGCAATCAGTCCGCTTTTCTCTATCACGACTTGCACCATCTCTTGTAACGGTAAGCGTTCGGTCTCAAACCGCAAGCTTTCTATCAATTGGATAAAATTGCCTAATACAGCACCCGCTTTGCCTGCCACGTATGGAACAGCGGCATACAATGAAATACCGTACTGTCGTGCGGCGTCTTGTAACTGCTCTATGCTGCGCGCACCGACTCCCCGAGTAGGAAAATTCACTACACGTAAAAAAGAAGAATCATTATGCAGATTGTCGATTAGCTGAAGATAGGCAATCGCATGTTTGATTTCAGCACGCTCGAAAAAGCGCTGCCCGCCATACACACGATACGGCAAGCTCGCTGAAAACAGTGCATGTTCTATCACGCGTGATTGCGCATTAGATCGATACAAAATAGCGATTTCACTACGCATCCAACCTTCTGCAATTAATTGCTTGGCTTCTTCAATGAGCCATTGTGCTTCTTGCAGATCGCTAGACGCTTCAAAGATACGTACTTGTTCGCCATGCCCTGCGTCGGTACGCAGATTTTTACCTAAGCGACGGCTATTGTTTGCAATCAGCTGATTCGCAGTATCAAGTATGTGTCCATGGGAGCGATAGTTCTGCTCTAGCTTGATCAAATTCTCAACGTGATACTCGCGCTCGAACGCCGACATATTGCCCACATTCGCACCACGAAAAGCATAAATACTTTGATCATCATCGCCAACAGCAAATACAGCACCTTGCGTACCAGCTAATAATTTCAGCCATTTGTATTGCAGATCATTCGTATCTTGAAACTCGTCAACCAGTATGTGCTTAAAACGCGCCTGATAATGTTCGCGCAGGGGCTGATTACGAGTGAGTAATTCGTAGCTTCGAAGGAGTAGCTCGGCAAAATCAACCACGCCTTCACGTTGACACTGATCATCATAGGCTGCGTATAACTCCGCAAATTTACGCTGATAATCGTCACTCGCTTCGACTTCGGAAGCTCTGAGACCTTGGTCTTTCGCACTATTGATGAAATACATCAAGTGCTTGGCAGGGTATTTTTCGTCGTCCACATTCAAACGCTTAAGCAGACGCTTGATAGCCGACATCTGATCTTGAGAATCTAAAATCTGAAATGTCTGAGGCAGTGCCGCATCACGGTAATGAGCTCTCAACAAACGATTACACAAGCCATGGAACGTGCCTATCCACATACCGCGTGTATTGATAGGCAACATTGTCGACAGGCGCGCCTGCATTTCCTTGGCGGCTTTGTTGGTAAAGGTGACGGCAAGCACCCCGGCCGGAGAAACTTGCGACGTCTGGATTAGCCAGGCTATGCGGGTGGTAAGTACTCTGGTTTTACCGGAGCCCGCACCGGCCAGTATAAGTGCCGGTTGGGCAGGTAGCGTGACGGCAGCGAGTTGTTCGGGATTGAGGTGGAGCAGAAGATTGTGCATTCCGCGATTATATGCTGACGCAAGCAATCAAATGCGCCAATCTCAGTCCCGCTTATTCACCCATGCCTGAATTACATTTTTTCTTCCGTCGGTGATGATTCGGTCTGATCCTGACTGGATTCCTCAGTATTGTTCAACAAGCGTGTCTTCTCACTCTGATTCAGACTTGTATCCGATTCGAGTGACGGTAAGGTACTGCGACTAAGTGCTGATAATTTCGACCTGAATTTCTCACCAAGTGACATAACTATTTTAGTTTCATTAGCAGGTGACAGCGTAGATTGCGCGCTCAGTTCTGTATCTCTTTCGCTGTGCTCAGACACAACGTTAAAATAATCAGATAGTTTGGGAGATTCCGGAACTACCAAGGGTTCTGGCGCCTGCCCGGAAGCCCGGGTTGGCACTAAGGGGGCCCCAACGACCGAAGCAGACGATGATGAGCTCGACTTTTTGGGCTGATAAGGCGAACTTGGAAATGAGGTGGAATCCTCGGTATCTTGAGACTTTAAGCTTGAATAAACCACATTGACTGTCTTGGGTACGCCTAGCGACAACTTGGAAGTACTTTGTTGCAAAACCGCTTTAGCGGGTGTCTCGTCGCCATCCACAGTTTCAACTTTCGTTAACCGCGTACTACGGCGGTTTGACTTAATAACAATTTCACAGATTCTGTCCAACTCTTTGGCCCAAGGCTCAGTTGAAAACTGTATGCGTTCATCCGTTGGAAAGGGATGAGATATAGCATGCCAGTGTTGGGCAAAAAATTGTATGTCAGGATCAAGGGCATTTTGACGAACAAAACTGGCAAACGATTTAGACGATACAGAGTTTTGATCCAAGAACTGCTTGATCATAACTTTTACTGCAAACAAACCCATTTCGGGGCGCAAATCATATTTTTTTAAATTAACTCTCAACGCCACGTATATCTCATCGGCCTTTTCCTTCGAAATAGCTACAAACTCTCTTAAGCGTTTATTTTGAATTTTGGTTACACCCCTACCCAAAAGACGATGCGGGGAAGTTTTTTTTCTTACTTCATCAAGGTGGTAAGCATTAGCTAAAATACGCAGTGATTCTTTGATATCGCCCACTTTAAAATCGCGTTGATCAGCCTCCGTTATGCTGATATTTCGCTTGAGCAACAACGCCGTCTTGCACACAGCAGCACTGAGTTCTTTAAGCCTAGCTCCCTCAATCGCAATAGAGGACAAGATGTTGGCTATTTCTTTCCTGCCCGCTTCAATATTTTTTAATGCAATGGTATCTAAACTACCACCTAGTCCAATTTTCTTTTTGGTGCGTTTAGGGAAAAATATATAAGGGCGTGTTTTTCTATCGAAATCGCCGCGTACCAAAGTCTTATCCGGAAGGTTTTTAATTGATTCATAGATAATTGCTGCATTCTTTAAACTCTTACTCGGAGTTAGCCTGACAAAAGCTGCTCCATCGTGAGAAAAATACTCAGCCGCAGGCGTTAATACGCGGGGCACATTTGTTGTTGTAGCGGTAGTCATCATTATCCCTTCTATCTGTCAAAAATTAAGCTCGAAGTAATTCACCATTCGTCGCGTTTGATAAATTTATTTTTTCACTATCAATTTCAGAATCATTAATCAACTCAGAAAATTTTGCTGCAAAACGTAGATAATTTGTGATTTCTTCCTGCAGCATCTCTAGTGACAGCACGTTTGCTTCAAGCTCTCCGATCAAAATCACATCATCTTCGGGTGAGCTAAGCGCCAGCTTCACATTGGCTACGCCCTGAAGTAATAGGTTCATATTCAAAAGCCAAGCGAATATTTTTTCGCGCTGACTCTCAACAGGTTTACCTATGGCGCAGCACAAAAGCACTCGCGCAGGTTTTTCTTGCCAGCTGATTTGCAGTGACAGACCAGTATCGAAAATAATTTGCCATTCATCTAAATCTTCCTCGGTGATGGTTGAAATCTCAGGAAGACTAGGACCCAACTGACGAATCAGATGCTGCAAGTCAGATAATTGATTGGACAATTACGGCTCCTTCATACTCAATAATTTACGTACATGCAAAACTAGCGATTTAAGCAGCGACTAGATGCGAGGATGCCGTTGAGTAGCAAGATGGTGAAACAAGTTCCTTTTTTCGTTTAAATCAATACGAAAAAATAAAACGCGCGATAGAAAAATAGACGATTAAGAAATCGTCATCAATCAGGAAGGGATTTTGATGGTGTGCTATTTGATAATCAAACCTAGTGGTCGATTATCGAAACATTTGAGAAAAATGTGTAGCCGCTAAGTGAGGATCATCTGCCGAGTAAACACTGCTAATCGCTGCCACCATGTGAGCACCATGATCGATCAATACGCGACTATTTTCTGGTGTCATACCACCGATGACGCAGATAGGAAGATTTAATTCATTCAACGCTAGGGTAATAATGTTAGGGGCTGTGGTCACGGCATATTTCTTAACGCGCGAAGGATAAAACCCACCAAAAGCGACATAGCTAGCCCCTGATGCTTGCGCATCGCGTGCTAACTGCAAATCGCCATAACAGGATGCACCCACTATTTTTGATGACCCGAGTCGTGCTCGCATGCTCGCCACCGATGCATCGGTACCGCCCACATGTATGCCATCGGCATCGATGGCCTCACATAACTCAAGATGATCATTAATAATGAGCGGAACATTGAGTCGGCGACATAGTTTTAATAACGCTGCCGCTTGCTCTTGGCGCAAAGGTTCGTTGGCTGTCTTGTGACGATATTGAAGCAAGCTTGCACCACCGCGTATCGCCTGCTCGCTAACTGCGATTAATCGTTCTGTGTCGTCCCAATCGGGAGTCACTAGATAAAGTCCTTTCATGACAGCTCCTTCAAGCGATGCGGTATTTGTTGGCCTGGCGCGATAGCGTAAGCATGAGCAAGACTGTGCTGAGTGTAATTTTGCGCAACCTCTAAAGCGGCTTCCATTGAGATGCCTTGAGCTAATCGTGCTGCAATGGCGGATGCCAAAGTGCAACCTGAGCCGTGATAATCACCTAACAAACGTGGCCAGTGCCACTGACGTTGTTGCTCTTCGTGGAACCATGTGTTGATGATCTCATCACCTTCACCATGACCACCTTTAATCATCACGCTAGGCGAATCTTGAAGCAATCGCTGAGCCTGCAATGCCAATTGATCATCCCCATCACACAAAGCACGCGCCTCGGGCAAATTTGGCACGATGATTGTCGCAAGAGTACGTAATGGCGCAAGCGCCTGCACCGCATCACCTTTAGTGAGTACATCGCCATGCCCGCTGGCTAATACGGGATCGAGCACAACAGGCAATGTGGGATGTAATTTTCTTAACGTTGTGATGGCATCAGCAATCGCTTGCGCATTGGCTAAGCTACCCACTATGCCGATCTTGATCGCATCAATAGCAGTACCGTGCGCTATCAATGCATTAACCTGCTCAACTAAGATCGACGTGGCAACGGGATGCACGGCATGCACGTGCTGATTATCTTGTACCGTCAATGCCGTGATGATCGGTAGCGGGTGAGCGCCTGCATCGCTAATGGCTTGTATATCGGCTTGTATGCCCGCACCACCGCTAGGATCGAGTCCGGCGAATACAAGCACACAGGCTTTTTTCATGCAATGCGACCCGCCATGGGTGACGAAGGTGACGCTGCAAATTTACGCGGAATACGTCCTGCCAGAAAAGCCTCACGCCCCGCCTCAACCGCGAGCTTCATAGCGCGTGCCATACGTATTGGGTCTTGTGCACCAGCGATAGCAGTATTCATTAGCACACCATCACAGCCCAGTTCCATCGCAATCGCTGCGTCCGAAGCCGTACCCACGCCCGCATCAACTAACACGGGCACCTTCGCTTGTTCGATGATCAAGGATAAATTCCACGGATTCAAAATACCCATGCCTGAACCGATCAATGACGCTAATGGCATCACGGCACAGCAGCCTATCTCTTCCAGCATCTTTGCCTGAATCGGATCATCGCTGCAGTACACCATCACATCAAAACCATCCTTCACTAAGGTCTCAGCTGCTTTGAGAGTCTCGGGCATATTCGGAAACAAAGTTTTCTCATCTCCTAAAACTTCGAGCTTAACCAGCGTGTGGCCATTCAATAATTCACGCGCCAACTGCAATGTATACACCGCATCTTTCGCGTTGTAACAGCCCGCTGTATTCGGAAGTATGGTGTAGCGCGACGGCGGCACCGCATCTAACAGACTCGGCGCATTCGGATCTTGACCAATATTTACGCGACGAATAGCCACCGTAATAATGTCTGCGCCACTGGCTTCAGTAGCTAGCCGAGTTTGTTCCAGGTCTTTATATTTGCCGCTGCCTACCAGTAAACGTGAACTATACGTTTTACCTGCAATGGTCAGGCCAGCGTGTTGTGAGTCATTCATAGTGTTGGCTAATCCTTAGTCTCATTCTTTTAGCATCGCTTCACGTACTGACATCACCCGCCGCCTATGGCACGCACCACATCGACTTTGTCACCGTCGGAAAAGCGATGGGTCGCCCATTGCGCACGGGGCACGACT
>CAINAY010000069.1 GCA_903846425.1 uncultured Noviherbaspirillum sp. | reverse complement strand
GTAGCGATGCTTGCTTTGCGCCTGTACTTGATTGGGATGAAGCCGTAACGCATCCGCATAATCAGGCACGGCAAACTTTTGTCAGTATTGATGATGTTATTCAGCCTGCACCTGCACCACGGTTTTCGCGCACGCCCGCGCCTACACCAGGGTCCGTCGCCAGCGCCGGTCAGCATACCGACGAGATTTTGCATGACTGGGGTATTGATCAAGAAGTCATTGCTGCATGTCGTTCGACTGAAGCAATCTAAATGAAAATGAAGACGCTATGACAGCACTGGTAAAACTACTTCATCATCCCGACGGCGTGGTTGAATGCGTATTGAACCGACCCGACAAGATGAATGCGCTATCGAATGACTTGATTGATGAAATCATTCGTGTCGGTGAATCGCTAGTGGTGGATAGCCACATTCGTGCAGTCATAGTGCGCGGTGAGGGTCGCGCTTTTTGTGCCGGTATTGATCTTGAAAGTTTGCAGCACATGCTGACTGATAAAGAACGATCGGTATCCTCTCGCTTGATGGAACGAACGCATGGTGATTCGAATCGCTTTCAGCGTGTTGCTATGGTTTGGCGTGATATTCCTGTGCCCGTGATTGCCGCTATTAATGGCGTCGCATTCGGAGGCGGCATTCAGATTGCGTTGGGTGCAGATATACGTTTGATTGCACCCGATGCGCGTATGTCGGTCATGGAAATCAAATGGGGGCTGGTACCCGACATGGGTGGTATGGTGCTGCTGCGTGGCTTGGTGCGTGATGATGTGGCGCGCGAATTAATTTATACCGGCAGAATTGTTGATGCACCTGAAGCGCAGGCCATAGGATTGGCTACGCGTGTGGTGGATGATCCGGTAGCAGCGGCGATGGTATTAGCAAAAGAATTGACTCAAAAAAGTCCGACGGCATTACGAGCAGCGAAACGTTTGATGGGGCAGTGGGCGATCGCATCGGATCAAGATTTACTGCTGGCGGAATCAGAAGAACAAGGATATTTGTTGGGTGCTGAACATCAGATAGAAGCCGTCACAGCCAATGTGCAAAAACGTACGCCTGTATTTACCGATAAAACCTGATGAGGAATGTCTTAGTAATTCAGTAAAGAATTTTCGATGAGTATCGTTTCTAGTCATGCCGGTAATGATTTATTGCTAATTTTGGTCGACTTAGTCCAGATGTGTGACTTAGGGCCAAGTAACTCAGTTTCTTAGTAGGAAGCATTTCCAATATTCAGGTTTGCGGTGCGTGGCGCTACGCGCTACAATTCTGCATGATTCGAAGCTTTCGGCACAAAGGCGTTGAGCGGTTTTTCAGATCGGGCTCCCGAGCTGGGATTCAGGCATCACATGTCTCGCGACTGGCTCGGCAACTCTCAGCACTTGATGCTGCACTGCGCCCAGAAGATATGAATCGTCCTGGTTGGGACTGGCATTCATTGAAGGGCAGTCTTTCTGGTCACTGGTCAGTCAGCGTTAATGGCAACTGGCGACTAACTTTTACGTTTGAAAACGGCGATGCCGTTTTGGTTGATTATCAAGATTACCATTGAGG
>CAINAY010000068.1 GCA_903846425.1 uncultured Noviherbaspirillum sp. | reverse complement strand
TGCCACGTTATATCGGGTGGAAGAAGTAATCGCCTGTTGGGAAAAAATTACCGCACCAGTTTTGTGGGTCGAAGCGAATGACAGTGACCTCTGGCGCTGGATGGGTGGGCGCGACAAAGTGCGTGCCGAATTAGATCGCCGGCGAGCCTGTATTTCCCATGTAAAGTCAGCGGTGGTGAACGATGCGGGTCATATGCTGCATCATGATCAACCTGAGTTGCTGGCGCGACTGATCGAAGATTTCTTGGTTTGATATGACCCTCGGCGTCAATCGACGCTGGCGCGTACAATTCAGTCTTATGCCATTCGTTTTGGCCGCTTTTTCTTCCTACGGTTTTCATGCTCAACGTTGACTTGCATTGTCATTCCACTGTATCCGACGGCGTCTTGTCGCCCGCGGCCTTGGCAGCGCGTGCCAAGGCGAACGGAGTGGATGTTTGGGCGCTGACTGATCACGATGAGTTAGACGGTATTTCCCAAGCGCGCGAGGTGGCGGCTGAACTGGATTTACGTTTTGTAGCGGGCGTTGAAATCTCCATTACATGGGCGAATAAGACCATTCATATCGTTGGTTTAGGGATTGATGAAAATAATCCTGATTTACGTGAGGGTCTAATCTCGGTGCGCGGTGGGCGCGAAAGTCGTGGCCGCGATATCGCCGCGCAACTAGAAGCCGTCGGTATACCCGGAGCATTTGAGGGGGCATTGAAATTGGCTGACAATCCTGAGCTGTTAGGCCGCACACATTTCGCGCGCTTTTTGGTTGAGGCAGGCGTGCGACCCACGGTAACTGAGGTGTTCAAAAGTTTTCTGATTGAAGGCAAACCCGGCTTTGTACCTCATCGTTGGGCGACCTTGGAGCAATCAGTACGCTGGATACGCTCGGCCGGTGGCCGTGCTGTGATTGCGCATCCCGGTCGTTATGGATTTGATGATCTTCAGTTAAATGTGTTTGTGGAACAATTTCGTGCGCTCGGCGGTGAGGGCATCGAAGTCGTCACTGGCAGCCATCATCCCGCTCAATACGATGAGTACGCCGCCTACGCTCGTAAAACGGGCCTATTGGCCTCGCGCGGGTCGGATTTTCATGGGCCGACCGAATCGCGCTTTGATTTAGGCAGTTTGCCGCCTTTGCCGCCAGGCTTAACGCCGGTGTGGCATGACTGGGCGATCTAAAGTTTTTTGGTCGACTTGAAATCCCAAACGGTCACCCCCATATTTCAGCCTATCCGTTAGGCAGCCAGTTGTTGGCAGCTCGGATAAACTTCGTAGCGTCTTTTTACTGTCTGGTTCACCAGGGAGATTAATCAATGAAACGAATTCTTTTGTTCGTACTGACGAATGTGGCAGTAATCGCTGTCATGTCGATTGTGTTGTCGGTGCTGGGTGTCGATCGGTTTTTATCGGCCCAAGGACTCAACGTAGGCATGTTGTTGGTGTTTTCACTGGTGGTTGGTTTTACCGGCGCTATTTTTTCTTTGTTGATCAGTAAGCCAATGGCGAAGTGGTCGACCGGCGCACAAGTGATTGAGCATCCCGCTAACTCCACCGAGCAATGGTTACTGGATACCGTGCATCGATTGGCGGCGAACGCAGGCATAGGTCGCCCTGAAGTCGCTGTGTACGAAGGCGAGCCGAATGCGTTTGCTACGGGTGCTAATCGTGATGATGCATTGGTTGCGGTGTCTACCGGACTATTGCAGAACATGACACGCGAAGAACTTGAAGCCGTGTTGGGTCATGAAGTGGCACATATTGCGAATGGCGATATGGTGACCATGACCTTGCTGCAAGGTGTGGTGAATACCTTTGTTGTGTTCCTATCGCGCGTAGTGGGTTACATGGTGGATCGTGCTCTGTCTAAAAACAGTAATGAATCCGTTGGTATTGGTTATACGATTACCGTGATCGTCTGTCAGATTGTGTTTGGTTTGCTGGCATCAATGATCGTTGCTTGGTTTTCTCGTCAACGTGAGTTTCGTGCGGATGCCGGATCAGCGCGATTGTTGGGGAATAACCGACCTATGATTAACGCGCTCATGCGCCTAGGTCAGATGCATACGGCGTCCTTGCCTCAATCGGTCGCAGCACTAGGTATTAACAAGTCAGAAGGAGTCATGGAGTTATTTTCCAGTCACCCACCGATAGAGCAACGCATTGCAGCGTTGCAGCAGGCCTGATACAGTCGCACCCTGTTGAATTTCCGGCGACAGTCATTGACTGTCGCCGTTTGCTTTCATGAGCCAGTATTTTCAAATCCATCCAGAAAACCCTCAGCTACGGCTGGTGCGTCAGGCTGTCCAAATAGTAGGGGCAGGCGGGCTAGTGGCCTTACCAACCGATTCGAGCTACGCCTTGGTTTGCCATTTGGATGACAAAGCGGCGGTTGAGCGTATGCGGCAGATTCGTGGCGTGGATGATCGCCACCATCTCACTTTGCTGTGTCGTGATCTATCAGAAATTGCCAATTACGCAAAAGTCGACAATCGCCAGTATCGATTACTGAAAGCTGCCACCCCCGGCCCTTATACGTTTATTTTGGAGGCGAGTAAGGAAGTACCGCGCCGACTTTCGCATCCGTCACGAAAAACGATCGGTCTGCGGGTTCCTGAAAACATCATCGCGCAGGCGCTGCTGGAAGAGTTGGGCCAAGCCTTGATTGGCACCACATTGATTTTGCCGGGAAGTGATGATCCTTTAAATGACGCCGCCGACATTCGCAGCCAACTAGAAAAACATATCGAGTTAGTAATAGATGGAGGTAGTTGCAGTTTGCTACCCACCACGGTGGTTGACCTGACCGGAGATGCGCCGCTAGTGCTACGCCAAGGTCGCGGAGACGCGGGTTTGTTTCATTGAATGCCATGTTTCACATAGTCACTCTGATAAAATCGCTGCAATGAATGAGATTATCCAGACCATTGCGGTCTATGCCTTACCCGTATTGTTCGCGATTACCCTGCATGAGGCCGCACACGCCTACGCCGCGAAGTATTTTGGCGATCTGACGGCGTATTCGCAGGGCCGCATGAGCCTGAACCCAACCAAGCATATCGATTTGTTTGGCACCATTCTGATTCCGGTGATGTTGGCGCTGGTTGGAAGCCCATTTTTGTTTGGTTATGCCAAGCCGGTACCGATTGATTTTTCGCAGCTGCGAAAGCCTAAAAAAGATATGGCGTGGGTTGCCTTAGCAGGCCCGATGGCGAATTTTGTGATGGGCCTGATGTGGATGGCGCTGTTTTTTGTACTGGATGCCGCGGATATCGATGAAGCGTATGTTTATGAAGTGGCACGTGCGGGTGTGAAAATTAATTTGATTTTGTTCGCGTTTAATTTATTCCCCCTGCCGCCGCTGGATGGTGGGCGCATTCTTACCAGCGTGCTACCGAATCGCTATGCTTTTCGTTTTGCGCGTATCGAGCCGTATGGATTTTTCATCATGATTGGTTTAATGATGCTGAATCTACTGAATTACTGGATGGTTCCTGTGATTACAGGTGCTAATACTTTGCTGAATATTCTGATTTCTCCCCTTAAATTTCTTCTGACCTGAGATCCTCATGTATCCAGATCGCGTTGTTTCAGGCATGCGCCCAACCGGGGCGATGCACCTTGGCCACTATCACGGAGCCTTAAAAAACTGGGTTCGCTTGCAGTCTGAGCATCCCTGTTTATTTTTTGTGGCGGACTGGCATGCGTTGACCACGCATTACGATGACCCGTCAATTATTGAGAGCAGCACCTGGGATATGGTGATTGACTGGCTCGCCGCCGGCATTGATCCTTCGCAGGCGACGATTTTTATTCAATCGAAAGTGCCGGAACACGCCGAGCTGCATTTGCTACTTTCCATGTCCACACCGCTAGGCTGGCTGGAACGCGTGCCTACCTACAAAGATCAACAAGAAAAATTAGCGGATCGTGATTTAGCGACCTATGGTTTCTTGGGTTATCCCTTGTTGCAAGCGGCTGATGTTTTAATTTACCGCGCCAGCATGGTGCCAGTAGGTGAAGATCAAGTACCTCACATTGAGATGATGCGCGAAATTGCGCGTCGCTTTAATCATTTGTATGGCCGCGAAAAAGATTTCGAAGAAAAAGCCAAAGAAGCCGTGAAAAAGCTGGGTACTAAACGTGCCAAGCTCTACATGGAGTTGCGCAATGATTTCCAGGAGCAGGGTAAAGAAGACGCTTTGGAACAAGCCAAGGCCATGCTAGATGATGCACAAAATCTGTCGATGATTGATCGTGAGCGTTTGTTTGGTTATCTCGAAGGTAGCCGCAAACTGATTTTGGTAGAGCCGCAAGCCTTGCTAACTGAAGCTTCTCGACTGCCGGGTTTGGATGGACAAAAAATGTCTAAGAGTTACGGCAACACGATTGCATTGCGTGAT
>CAINAY010000067.1 GCA_903846425.1 uncultured Noviherbaspirillum sp. | reverse complement strand
CTCGGCCTTATCGACCAATTCTTGCGGCAATTCCTTCTGGACGGCCACGCCCAAACGTTCAAAATCTTTGGCGCGCTTAATCAGATTTCCACGGCCGCTGTAGAGCTGCGAATACGCTGTTGTGTAACTTGCTTTGGCTGAATCCAGCTTGCGCCCTAAATCTTCCATAGAACTAATAAAGCCCAGAAATTTTTGATACAGCTGTGATGCACTGTCGGCCAGCTCTGCACTGTGCGCATTCTGATGTTCGAAGCGCCACAACTGACGCACGATATTTAAACTTGTCAGAAGGGTCGTCGGTGTAGCAACTAATACATTGCGCTCCAATGCCTTTTGAAATAGCTGCTCATCAGCGCGCATGGCTTCAACAAACGCTGATTCGATAGGAATAAACATAAACACCATATCGGGTGAGTTCAGCTCACCCAAATCAAAATAACGACGATCAGCTAGCTCGGTAATTCGATCCGATACCGCTTGCACGTGTTCTCGCAGTGCTGCTTTACGATCGAGTTCATCATCGGCATTCACATAGCGGGTATACGCATTCAAGGACACTTTGGCGTCGATGATTAAATGCTTTTGCTGAGGAAGATAAACGATCACGTCTGGGCGCTGCCTACCCGACTCGGTAGTGAAACTGACTTCGCGTCGATAATCGCGATCGGCTTGAAGGCCAGAACGTGCCAGTACATTTTCAAGCACTAACTCACCCCAATTACCTTGCATCTTGGATTGCCCTTTTAAGGCAGTGGCAAGGCTATGGGCTTCTTCCGTCATCTGACGATTCAATTCTTTTAACTGAGTCAGTTCAGTTTTGAGTGAGGCCTGCTGCTGCGCATCTTGATGATGCATTTCTTCGACACGCGTTTTAAATTCTGACAGCCGCTCGCGAAACGGAGTCAGTATCTGACCCAGACCTTCGAGATTTTGTTCGGCAAAGCGCTTCGACTTATCTTCAAAAATACTGTTGGCGAGATTTTTAAATTCATCAGTAAGTGCTTTACGGCTGGTGTCACTCATTTCACGCAGCAGCGATATTTTTTCTTCCGCCTGACGACGTTCCTCTTCGAGTCGAGTCGTTGCTGTTGCAAGCTCGCGCCCCAAACTGGCTAGCTGCTCATGTAACTGTTGATGAGTTCGTTGTGCCTGAACCAGCTCAAGTCGCATGCCATCCTGATTCAGTTCTAGCAAACGTAAGCGTTCGCCACGAGTCGCTAACTCTTGACCGTAACGAGCCTTGACCACTAACCAGGCGAGCAAGGCGCCCGCGAAAGCGGAAATCACGACCAAGCCGATATCCTCAACATTCATGGACGACTCCGATAAAAACAAGATTCCAGTGTAACAGGTGAAAACTAGTGGTTTTTCTGGCTGCCAAGCTAGTTTTTCTTTACGGAAGTATTCCATATAGATGCCATAAGAACTCCTTGGCGGCCGAACATTTTGGCAATATTTGTAATAAATTCAAGGAGTTGCCATAAAAGTAGCCCTCTAATAGCGGAAACGATCCCATGAGAAAATAAGTTGACAATCTAAATGCGAATTATTATCATTCATAAAAATCACTGACACGGAGACCCTCCCATCATGAAACTTCGCACCCTATTCGCTGCCCTACTGTTTGTACCCTTGTGCGGCTTGGCCGCTGATAAGGAGTTCACGCTAGTGATTAAGGATCATTATTTCGTGCCTTCAGAAATACGCGTTCCAGCCGGGCAAAAAGTAAAGCTGATCGTGGAAAACCAAGATGCGACGCCGGAAGAGTTCGAGAGTCATGAGTTGAACCGTGAAAAAATAATTGCTCCTAAATCCA
The DNA here is from genome assembly GCA_903846425.1 of uncultured Noviherbaspirillum sp. Classification (GTDB taxonomy): domain Bacteria; phylum Pseudomonadota; class Gammaproteobacteria; order Burkholderiales; family Burkholderiaceae_D; genus Pernthalerella; species Pernthalerella communis. The sequence continues at coordinate 983 of CAINAY010000067.1, read as the reverse complement.
AAGTGAGTATCTTTATCGGTCCGCTCAAAGCAGGTAAATATCCCTTCTTCGGTGAGTTTAATCAGGCGACCGCACGCGGTGTCGTCATTGCGGAGTAAATCATCATGTTTGGTCCAGCCATTATCATTTTCCGCGAAACGCTCGAAGCCGCACTGGTTCTCGGTATCGTTGCGGCAGCCACTCGGGGTGTCGATCGCCGCGGTTTGTGGTTGTGTTTAGGTGTTCTGGCTGGGTTAATAGGATCGGCAGTTATCGCGGGTCTGACAGAAACGATTGCTCAGCTAGCCGATGGTAGTGGCCAGGAATTGTTTAATGCAGGCGTACTCGGTATCGCGGTACTCATGCTCGCGTGGCACCACATTTGGATGGCCTCACACGGTGCAGAATTAGCACGCGATGCACGTCACCTTGGAACGGCAGTTAAAGATGGTCAACGTGAGCTCTCAGCCATTGCGATTCTAGTAGCACTGACCGTTCTTCGCGAAGGTGCTGAAAGCGTTCTTTTCTTGCACGGTATAGCCATGAGTGGAAGTAGCAGCCTGACGGACATCATTGCCGGCGGCGCCTTAGGTTTGGCGGGCGGCGCAGTGATTGGCATGATCATGTACTTAGGCTTGATGCGAATTCCCCTGCGCTGGTTCTTCTCGGTGACTGGCGCTTTGTTAGTGCTGCTTGCGGCTGGCTTAGCAGGACAAATGGCGCGCTTCTTAATTCAGGCTGATCTGATACCTTCATTAGCGACGCCGCTATGGGATACCACTGCACTGCTTCCAACCAAATCATTACTCGGTTCTATCTTGCATGTGTTGGTTGGCTATGAATCCGCACCGAGCGGTATGCAAATACTTTTCTACGCTGGCACATTGGCATTCATTATTTCTTGCTCTGCGCTGGTCAAGCGTCGCCAGACAGACCAGCTCTTAAAACCTACTCAAGCGTAATCAATTCATGAAAAAAATATTAGTGGCCAGTACACTGGCCCT
>CAINAY010000066.1 GCA_903846425.1 uncultured Noviherbaspirillum sp. | reverse complement strand
CGGGATCGATCGCGCAGCGCGCGCCTACCGCTGAGGAGTTATATTCGAAGGGCGCCCACCATCCGACTGAAACCTACGACGTTGGTGACACCTCTTTAAAGAAAGAAACATCTAACAATCTTGAATTGTCTCTACAAAAAACAGAAGACAAATTACGCTGGAAAACTAACGTCTACCAAAATAAAGTCAGCAATTTTATTTACGGTAATATCGGCAGCATCAACCTCGACCCCGATGGCGTCTTACGCGATCGCAATTTCAAACAAGCGAACGCCACACTCAAAGGTATAGAAGCCGAACTCAGCTACAACTTGTATGAAACAGGATGGTTTGGTCGTGTCTTTATGGATAGCTCGCGCGGTACGCTCGATGATTTGGGCAACCTACCTTTGCAACCTTCAACTCGCACCGGACTGAATGCCGGATATCAAGATTCGCGTTGGCGTTCATCGCTATCGGTGATTCATAGAGACGCACATAATCGTATCGCCAGCTCGACTGTTTCAGATGAAACCACGACTAAGGGCTATACCAACGTCGATGCCAATCTGTCTTATACGCAACGCTATGGAACCACTGACTTAACCTGGTTCATGATTGCACGCAATTTGTTGAATGAAGAAATTCGACTTTCAACATCGCTCTTGAAAGACTATGTTCCACAGCCTGGACGTAATTTGATAGTTGGTGTTCGAACACGCTTTTAATTTAGCTGAACGTAAGCAACGTGTAACTCACGCCACGTTGCAATCCACTATTCCATAAAATCGGCAAGGCAACCGTCATGATTGCTCACTGTCTGATTGACATCCACCTTCAATGGCGATGTAATGATTCGCAAGAGTGTGGCCGCGCACAGTTGTTCACAGCGGCTACCTCGCCTTCATATCCGAATTCATTCTCCCATCAGCCAATTTCATCTCGTGAAAATTTTTGGACTGTTTACAAAGACAGCGACGCCAGATAGTCGTCAAAGTAAAAATACGCCTGCTGATGAGGCTCGCGAAACTTCACAAAAAATTGATTCAATAGAGTCAGAAATCGTGGCCGAATTTGGCGCGCCTACCTTACTGCAGCCGCATCACGAGAGCATTATTGAAGGTGCGCCCGCGCTCACTCCGTTATCGCACGTCATGGACGAAGCGGCCGTATTGTTTGCCAATGGTCAATCCAACGAAGCCAAAGCACTACTTCTGCAAGCCACACGCGTTGATGGTGGCAGCAAAGATCATCAGCTCGCCTGGTGGATGTTGTTCGATTTGGCACTCGCAGAAAACCAATCAGATTTTTTTGACCATCTCGCGCTCACCTACGCCAAAAAATTTGAAACCTCGCCCCCGCAATGGCAAACCTCAACACAAGACTCTGACCAAGACCAGTCACAACCCGAGCTGCCCGTACTAAGCTTTCGTGGCAAGCTAACGGAAGCCTCGCAAGCCGCTCTTGAACAATTACAGCAAATCGGATTGCGTCATCATCACTTTGTGATGGAATTTGCTGCGATCACGGACATAACCATTCCGGGGTGTGCTGGCTTTTTAGACGTACTTGAGCATTGGCAAAAAGCCTCCTGCGATATTTCTATCCGCGGCGGCGATGCCGTAGTTAGCAGAATTCGCGAATGCATACAGCCTGGCAGGCGCGACAGCGATGATGCCGCATGGCGGCTATTGATTGAATTACTACGCTTGATGAATGCCGATGAAGCCTATGAAGCCGCCTGTGTAGATTACAGCGTGACCTACGAAATGTCGCCGCCCGCCTCGCCTCAACCACAAACTAAGGCAGCGCAGCAAACACCTGTGTTTATGCTACCAACTCTGATCTCATTGCCAATCGACAAACTGCTAGCGCAAACAAGCGAGTACGCTCAGCAATCGCCCAAATTATTTTTAGATGGTCGCCATTTACGTAGGATTGAATTCAGTGCTGCCACACCATGGCTCACCGGACTGCAACAACTAGCACAGGGCAAAGTTGTAGAATGTCGCGATACCAGCTTTCTTGTTGGCAGACTATTGCAACTGGTCGGTGGCGCTAGCCGGCTGCATATTATTTATCGAAAGCCCTAATGACCAACGGTGGTTCGGGGCTTTATTTTTACTCCGATACCCCATGGAACAATTTCACGGCACCACTATACTTTCAGTACGACGCGGCAATCTAGTCGCGCTCGGTGGCGATGGCCAGGTCACTCTGGGTAATCTCGTCATGAAAGGCTCGGCGCGCAAAGTGCGCAAGTTATTTCATGGCAAAGTCTTAGCGGGGTTTGCCGGCGGCACCGCTGATGCGTTTACCTTGCTTGAGCGCTTCGAATCTAAACTAGAAGCGCACCAGGGCAACCTAATGCGCTCCTCGGTTGAACTGGCCAAGGATTGGCGTACCGATCGCATGCTGCGCCGATTAGAGGCTATGCTGCTGGTCGCTGACCGCGAGTCTACGCTCATCATCACCGGCAACGGTGATGTTCTCGAACCCGAAGATGGCGTCGGCGCGATTGGCTCAGGCGGCAGCTACGCTCAATCCGCTGCCAAAGCTCTACAAGAAAATACCGACTTGTCGCCCGTTGAGATCGTCAAAAAATCACTGACCATCGCCGCACAACTCTGCATTTATACCAATCACTCGCTCACTATCGAGACACTAGAATAAGCACGGTGCATCCATGAACCTTACACCGCAACAAATTGTGATCGAGCTCGACAAACATGTCGTCGGTCAAGCCAATGCCAAACGCGCCGTCGCTATAGCTTTGCGTAATCGGTGGCGTCGGCAACAAGTACCTGATCCCTTACGTCATGAGATCACACCAAAAAATATTTTAATGATCGGACCGACCGGTGTCGGCAAAACCGAAATCGCGCGCCGACTGGCACGCTTAGCAGACGCGCCGTTTATTAAAATCGAAGCGACGAAATTTACTGAAGTCGGCTACGTCGGCCGCGATGTTGACACCATCATCCGCGATCTCACCGAAATCGGCATCAAACAAACGCGTGAATTAGAAATGCGTAAAGTGCGTGCTGGTGCGGAAGACGCTGCTGAAGATCGCATACTTGATGTACTCCTTCCGCCGGCGCGTGATTTTGGTTTTGCGGCAACGCCCAGTGCCGAAGAAAAAAATGAAAATGCTACCCGTCAAACATTTCGTAAGCGCTTGCGCGAAGGCGCGCTCGACGATCGCGAAGTCGAGATCGAATTAGCTGACACACGTCCGCAAATGGAAATCATGGCACCGCCCGGCATGGAAGAAATGACCGAACAAATTAAATCCATGTTTTCAGGTTTAGGAAACGGGCGAAAAAAATCGCGCAAAATGAAAATCGGCGAAGCCATGAAAATGCTTATTGATGAAGAAGCATCACGACTCGTCAATGAAGAAGAACTCAAACAAAAAGCCATCACCAATATTGAGCAAAATGGGATTGTCTTTCTGGATGAAATCGACAAAATCGCCGCCCGTGGTGGCGTGCAAGGGGCCGATGTATCACGCGCCGGCGTACAGCGCGACTTGTTACCTTTAGTCGAAGGCACCACCGTCAACACCAAATACGGCATGGTGAAAACAGATCATATTTTGTTCATTGCATCGGGCGCTTTTCATCTGGCTAAGCCCTCCGATTTAATTCCAGAGCTACAAGGCCGCTTTCCAATACGAGTCGAGCTAGAGTCGCTCTCCATTGCTGATTTCGAGCGCATATTGACCTCGACCGATGCCTGCCTGACGCGACAATATCAAGCCTTATTGGCGACTGAAAATGTGCACATTGAATTTGCTGAAGATGGCATTCGCCGGCTGGCAGAAATAGCTTTTTCAGTGAATGAAAAAACAGAAAACATTGGGGCGCGTCGCCTCTACACCGTCATGGAAAAATTGCTCGAAGAGGTTTCATTTGGAGCCAACAATGAAACGAGCAGCACCGTCAATATCGACGCCGCTTATGTTGATGAAAAACTAGGTGCGCTGGCCATTAATGAAGACTTATCACGCTACGTTTTGTGATGCGGATAATCCGTTTTTAGAATATCTCTTTTTATTAACGCCGATTAGCGTCAGTCGGCGGCACTATCTGCGGCGCCTGAAGTGGAACAGTCGTCGCTGCTTGGCCAGCTACACCAGAAGCATTTGTCTCTGAGGTACTTGCGCCAGCGCTACCCGCTGTCGCCGCTACGGGAACCGCAGCAGATGGCCGACTAGGAGCTCGAGCAGTAATTGGCGCTCGTCTATAACCATTAGCATTATTCTGAGGCGTCAATCCAGCTGTATCTGGCACGATGCCATCCTGTGATGCAAACGCAGGCAAAGTAATCTCGCGCTGAGTGCCATTACCAGACAAAATCACACTGCGTGCATTGATAGATTTGACCACAATACCCGGCATGATTTCCGAATTTAATCGTAACGCTCGCGACGGCCCACCATCGGTCGCAATGATGACGATACTATCCTTAGAGCTATTCGAACGAATTACGCCATTTAATTGAACATTCGCTAGCATCGACGACTGTTCACTTCCACCAAACAAGTTAGCCGCTGATGACAGTGGAGGAATGCTTTGCTCAGCCATGGGAAAAAGTTGCATAGGCTGCACAGGCGGAGACAGCCACTGTTGAAGCCAAAAAGACAGCGATACCCACACTCCAATGAAAAATAAAAACGATACCGTATTCGGTAGGCGCTCTTTCCATACTTCTAAGTAATTCATTTTAGACCCTCTTATTTCACTAACTGATTTATTTCAATAATTGGCATGAGCACAGCCAGTACGATCATTAAGACAACGACACCCATCGTCAAAATCAACACCGGCTCGAGTAAGCTGGCAATCGTTAATGCACGCCGCTCAAGATCTTGTTCTTGCATTTGTGCTGCGCGATTGAGCATCACCGGTAATTCACCAGTGACTTCACCTGCACGTATCATGTGAATCAGCATAGGCGGAAAATGGGGATGCACCGCCAGTGCGCGTGCCAAACTCATACCTTCGCGTACGCTGGCTGTCGCATCTTCTACCTGCTCTCGCATAGCAGCGTTCGACAGCGTGTCGCGGCTCGTGCGTAGCGCTCGCAAAATAGGAACACCCGAACTAATCGTAATCGCCAACGTACTGGCAAAGCGCGATGTATTTAAACTTCGCTCAAAGCGTCCATAAAATGGCGCCACTAATAACCAGCGATGCCAGCGCATGCGGGCTACCGGATCGCGCAAGACATGGCGCCATCCAAAAAAAAATCCAATCAGGAT
>CAINAY010000065.1 GCA_903846425.1 uncultured Noviherbaspirillum sp. | reverse complement strand
TAAGGATTTGCTGAGCTATAGCGAATTTTATTGCAAGTCAGCACTGCTATGCGATGCTTGATCAAGTAGGTCACTCTGTTGGCTTTGGGTAATCACTTGCATAACAGCGGGTTAGAAAAAACCAGGCAGATCAGTATTTTTTCGATTACGACTGCGTAGTCATAAACGCAGAAAAGGTGCATATCGAAGAATTTTTATACTACGCTGTCAATAGTATATGAGGTGAATGTAAGTAGGCAAAACGCTCAATGCCAAATTCAAAGTTTTAAATGAAAATTTAATCCAAAGTTGATTGATGCGTACTTAATGTAAAGCTTTTTTAATTAGAAATTTCTGTTGGTGGATTACATATAAAAAATTATGCAGAAATTAACTACTTAAAAGCCTATGCTTTATCGCATACTGATACATTTGGAGTGTAGATTTAGCATTTAGTTTTTTGCGTATTGCCGTTTGATAATTGGCCGTTGTTTTTTCACTTAATTGAAGCTTGTCGCTGATTTGCTTAATGCTTTCGTTTTTAGCTAAGCAAATAAAAATCTCAAATTCTCGCGGTAGGAGCTGCATGTGCGGTAATTGTTTGTTATTGCGATCATTTAAGTCTTCAGCGACAGGGTTGGTAATTGGCATGCAACCCGCCATCACTTCATGAACCGCCTGCACAATTAGGTCGGGCTCCATACTTTTAGTTAAAAAGCAGCTTGCTCCAAGCTTCACTACTTGATTGGCCGTTGCTGGATTTTCATGAATCGTAAAGATTACTATTTTCTGTCGTGGAAAACGATTCCTCAGTCGACGCAGTGTCTCAAAACCATCTTGTCCGGGCATAGAAAGATCCATGATCACGACATCCACTGGATTTGAATCGAGTAGGGTATAGGCCTCCTCGTCGGTACTGGCTTCAGCAATTACTTGCAATAAGGGATCACGCTCAATGAAGCGCTTGTAACCAGCTCTGACCACTGCATGATCGTCTAGCAACATCACAGAAATAGAGGGACCGTTCATTAATTAAAAAAAAAGTAATTACAGCTGTAAACGCATCATGGATCCTTCGCTGGGAAAAGCTAAGGCTTCATTAATAACTAAAAAAAGAAAATTTTTTACTGATAACAAATTTTCTGCCAATTGAACGTTCGCTTAATCTAAACAAGTCACTAGGAAAAATTCCTTACCTGCTAGGAAATTTTCCTAGTGGCTCTATTTTTAAAAAATCTCTCAACTGGTTGGGAATTTTTCCTTGTTTGAATACTCAGCTTAGTTAAGTGGAAAGTCAACTAACCAATCCCTTTCATATAGGAAAAAAATTACTTAAAAATCAGGAATTTCTTCTTTTGAAAAAAGATAAAAATTCTGATATAAACAGGTTGGTGACTTATCTCGTAACTAAGCAAAGTCATTAATCTTAGTAAGGTTATTAATTATAAAATTTGTTTAAAACTGTTTACGATTCTCATGTTTTATTTTTTGATGTGAGAATTCGAATTCATTTTCACTAAGTATCAGTTTACGGAGACGATTAATTATGGGAATTTCAGTTTCATCAAAAATTGGAGCTTTAACACTGCTTGCTGCATCATCTATGATGTACGTAAGCTCTGTTTCTGCGGTCACTGTCAAGGCTGATAATTTCCAGCAGGCAGAGTCACCTTGGGATATGGCCTTCCTAAAAGACGGCACCATGTTTTATACAGAAAAATGCAAAGGCTTATCTGTACGTTTGGCATCAGGCGATGTAAAGAAGCTGCTCGGTGTTGGTGGTTCAAGCGGTTATTCGCAAACCAAGGATGACCTCTTCTGCGATGGACAAGCGGGTGTTCAAGGCGTTGCTGTGGATCCTGAATTCGCATCAAATCGTTACATCTACCTATACTCCAGCTCACGTGGCGCAAACCGAACCTACGGCGGTTACAACAACATAGTGATGCGCATGAAAGTGGATTCATCCCTTTCGAAGGTCTCGGACATTGTTGAAATCATTAATGACCTTGGCTACAAGCCTATGAAATCTAACCACCCATTTGGTGGGCCAGGCGCACACAATGGCGGCCGTATCCGCTTCAGCCCTGGTGATGGATTTTTATACGTTGCAATCGGCGACAACCATAATGGTGCTGGCCCACAAAGCCCAACCGAACTGCGCGGCAAAATATTGCGCGTAGACCGCGACGGTAAAGCAGCTCCAGGCAACAAGCCGCCTGCAGGCTTTGATAAGCGTATTTTCACTTACGGCCATCGCAATCCACAAGGTATCTCCTTCCGTCCTGGCACCAATGAGCCTTTCACTTCCGAGAATGGCCCTTGGCATTCTGATGAAGTAACCAAATTGGAAAATGGCGGTAATGCAGGCTGGGATCCACGCGATAAAGTAAACGGACGCCCAGAGTGCCCAGATGGCTACTGCGGTTACTCGCCAAACCAAATGGGAGCGTTGCCTCCTAAAGAGCGTGCTGCTTTCATGCCTATGACTGACCTGAAGGCTTATCCAAATGCGATGAAACCGGCTTGGAACAACAACGGTTTGTCACAGGGTATGTGTGGCAGTGTTTGGCTGCAAGGAAAACAGTGGAAAGAGTGGGAAGGTCGTCTCGCAGTTGGCTACGCTGGTATTGGTATCCATGGAACACCAACCGGCAACCGCATCGATATTCTTGATATTTCTAAAGACGGCAAATCGTCTAAGCGTGAAGAGTTGATGTGGCCAACATTTGCTGGTCGCTTCCGTCACCTGTCATTGGGTCCGGACGGCGCACTGTATGTAGCAGATGAAGCCAGCGGCATGATCTACAAAGTAACTCCAAACTAAAAGTTTGTCTTACTAAAATGCGCTACCAATTGGTGGCGCATTTTTTTATCCAAAAAACGAAGAGTTTAGCCAAACTATAAATAGTTTTACTATTTTAGAATTAATGTGCGGCAGATTTAATTAATTTAGTTTTGAAATTTATTGAAAAATAGAGGATTTCTAATGTCGAGATTTTTATCGCTATGTTTTTTGGCTAGCTTAAGCTTAATAGCCACTGTTTCATATGCTGAAACAAAAGAACTTCAATTATTGCTACAAAAAAATAACTGCCTTGCTTGCCATCTCATAGATAAAAGAAAATATGGGCCGATGCTAAAAGAAGTGGCCGAAAAATATGCTGGTGAAAGTGGCGCAGTTGAGAAATTAGCGGCAAAAATTAAGGCAGGGGGAACAGGCGTCTGGGGCGAAGATGTTATGCCACCGCAATCTAATGTGTCAGATGCTGATGCGAAGTTAATTGCAGAGCTTGTTTTATCTTTAAAATAAAATAATTATGACCTCACTCAAGGGCTGAATTTTATCTGGTCTATGCTGATATTTTTGCGGGAAAATAATCCTTAAAATGAATTGGATACGCAATATTATTTTCGTTAATTTCCTCTTTTTTCCAACAGTAGCATTGAGTTCAAATTGGATTTTTCTCACAGAGGATGAACAGTTGAGCGTATTCATCAGTGTTGATTCATTAGATAAAGCTAGCCCGCGAGAGGCGCGAGTGAAAGTTAAATCCGTTTATCATAATCAGCGCGACTTAATGGGTTTGGCATATAACATTTCAGCAGATGAATATTTATTCTCATGCGAATCGAATCTGATTTTAGCCAAACAGCAATTTTTATTTAATGATGAAGAGTTAGTTTGGACTTTTCCCAAAATAATTAAATCAGAGAAAATAAGCACAAAAATTCACGATGAGTCTTTTAAATCGGCTTGTAATTAGTTTTTCCCGAAAACCGATTACAAATTCTTAGCTGAAAGAAAAAATCTAAGCTAATTGGAGAGATTTTTTTGTAATTTTCTCGACCTCAAACTGATCAAGTAAATATTCGATTAATTTTTTCGTTATTTTTTTTGTGGGTTTATTTGTCGATACATGCGCAAAGACACTCAGAGACTGCAGCGCGTATCCTGGTAAAACTGGCACTAACTGACGGGATTCCAAGTAGATATCTGCTACTTCTTTAGGGATACAAGCAATTCCGACGCCAGACAATGTTGCGCTAAGTAAAAAGTCACAATCGTGGGCAACGAGATGTGGGCGAAATGAATATTCGATAAGACCGGCGCTTCCAGCAAAGAACCATGAGGGGCGTGTTGGAGCCGAACTCAAAAATAGGCAGCGGTGTTCATTTAAATCATCTAATTTTA
>CAINAY010000064.1 GCA_903846425.1 uncultured Noviherbaspirillum sp. | reverse complement strand
TATCGATGCGGGAGGCCAAATGAAAATAGTGCAACCATGGCTACACTTGAAATGTTTGATGTTGGTTTTTTTTATCATGATGACTGGACGCGTTCATTCGGTTGATAAAGAATCGGAAGCAGATTCAGGCCAAAACCTCAATGCAATTACCGCTATCGATGTGGCGCGTAGCGGTACGAAACAAGAGCTACGTATCAGTTTTAAACAATTGCCGACGATTACACCGATAAGTTTTACAACGCAAAATCCTCCGCGCGTTGTATTGGATTTTGCAGAGACTGCGAATGCGACAGGTCAGCTGCGACGTGTTTTGGATAGTGGTGACCTGCGCCACGTCGATATTATTCAGGTGGCAGGCCGTACACGACTAGTAATTTCATTAAAACGACCCCTAGTCTTTTCTACGCGTGCTCAAAATCAAGAATTGATAGTCACTTTGTCTGAGCCGAATGGTGCTTCATTGGCGTTAGTGAAATCTAATGTCGAAGCCTCAAGTACTCTCGCTAGTGAGAAAAATACGATACTGGATATTGATTTTCGGCGTGGTGGTGGTGAAACAGGGCGCGTCATCATTGATCTTGCCAAATCTCAGTCTGCTGTTGATGTGCGCAGGCAGGGGCAGACCGTGGTGATTGATTTCATGAAAACCACTTTGCCCGATGTCTTGCGACGTCGGCTGGATGTGAAAGATTTCGGCACCCCGATACAAATTGTCAGTGCTAGCGCACAGTCTGACATGGTGCGCATGGTCATAGAGCCGACGGGGCAATGGGAGCATCTAGCGTGGCAAACCGATAAACGCTTAGTCGTCGAAGTGCGTCCAGTTAAAGCCGAGCAGAATAAATCGACTAATGCAGGACGCGGCTATCGTGGTGATAAGTTATCACTGAATTTTCAAAATATTGAAGTGAGAGCTTTACTGCAAGTCATTGCTGACTTTACGGGTTTTAATGTCGTGGCTAGCGATAGTGTTAGTGGTCAGCTGACCTTACGTTTAAAAGATGTGCCCTGGGATCAGGCTTTAGATATTGTGATGCAGGCCAGGGGCTTAGATATGCGCAAGAACGGCAATGTTCTTTGGATCGCACCGAAGGACGAGTTGTTGACTAAAGAGCGTCTAGAGCTCGAGCAGCGCGCGCAAATTTCTGAGTTAGAACCGTTGGTGACCGAGACCTTTCAACTCAACTATCAAAAAGCAGATGCGTTCCGTCAAGTGTTCGGTCTTGATGGTCAAGTAGGGCGCGGCAGCATACTGTCGCGGCGTGGCAGTGCCTCCTCTGAGCCAAGAACAAATAAATTATTTATTACCGACACGCCGAGTCGTTTAGATGAAGTACGCAAATTAATATTGCTCACCGACATACCTACGCGTCAGGTAATGATAGAGGCGCGTATTGTTGAGGCAGATGATAGGTTCAGTAGAAATCTCGGGGTGAAGTTAGGATTTACCGACTTGAATGCGGGTCGCTCTGGAACGCCGGGCATCAATTTACCCGGTTCATCCCGACTAGCGCTGACTGGTAACTATTTGGGTGTCGGTGAGCAGACTGGGCAGATAAACGCCGCGGCGGGAACCTACGTTCCTAATTCCCAGTTTGTCAGCATGCCGGCCTCATCTATCAATGGCGTTACTCCGGGAACCTTGGCGGTCAGCCTTTTCTCGGCGGGCGCGAATCGATTTTTGAATCTCGAGCTGTCGGCATTAGAAGCTGAAGGCAAAGGAAAAATCATCTCGAGTCCACGCGTCGTGACGGCCGATCAGCAGGCGGCCATTATCGAGCAGGGTGAGGAGATACCGTATCAGCAGGCCACAAGTAGTGGGGCGACCTCGATACAGTTTAAGAAGGCTAACCTTAAATTAGAGGTGACGCCCCAGATCACTCCCGATGGCAACATCATTCTGACCGTCGATGTGGCCAAAGATTCGCGTGGCGTGGCGGTGGGTTCGAGCTTTGCGATTAATACCAAGCATGTGAAAACCAATGTTCAGGTTGAAAATGGAGGTACCGTGGTTTTGGGTGGCATTTTTACTCAAACCGAGATTGATGGTGTGAACAAGGTCCCATTTTTGGGTGATCTTCCTGTGCTGGGTTATTTTTTCCGAAGTGCTACCAAAACTCGCGATCGTACTGAATTACTTATATTCATCACCCCGCGCGTAGTCTCAGATTCTCTCGCCGAGAAATAATCGCCCCAACACGGAGATTTCCTGGCGCAGGCCCGACGTAGCGAATGCAGTAAACTGTGGTTTTTCTTGCGGAAATCGGCGGAGACGAGCGCTCGCTGCGGGCAAGCATGTTGAATTCAACTACTAATATTTTCCTAGTCGGTCTTATGGGTTCGGGTAAAACGACCATAGGCCGTGCGTTGGCTAAGCGCTTGAATAAGCGTTTTGTCGATGCCGATCACGAAATCGAGGCGCGCACAGGAGCGACCATACCGTGGATCTTCGAGATAGAGGGTGAAGCGAGTTTTCGTCAGCGTGAAGCTGATGTTATTCGCGACCTCACAGCCCAAGAAGGCATAGTGTTGGCCACCGGTGGTGGTGCGGTTTTGAATGAACAAAGTCGCCAGTTGCTTAAAGAGCGTGGCACCGTTATTTATCTTCGAGCCTCGGTCAACAGCATTCTTCAACGAACTAGTCATGATCGTAATCGTCCGCTGTTGCAAACCGACGATCCTAAAGCGCGTATCGAAGAGCTATCGCAGCAACGTGCCCCGCTGTATCAAGAAGTGGCTCACATCATAATTGAGACCGGTCGTCCCAATGTGCAATCAGTAGTCCAGACTATCTTGGGCCAGCTGCCTAATGTATCCGAGACCCTGCCTGATGAAAATCAACCTGAGTCGACTAACGAAAGTTCGGTAGATCATCCATGAAGTCACCTCCAGAAATATTCGCTAAGCTGAACGTCGATTTGGGTGAGCGCAGTTATCCCATTGTGATAGGCAAGCACTTGCTCGAGCAAACAGCGTTTGCAGATTACATACCGGGCTCGCGGGTAGTGATTGTTACTAACACCATAGTGGCTCCGCTCTATCTAGAGCGCCTATCTAGCATGCTGACCGCTGCGGGTAAGCACTGCCTATCTATCGTGCTGCCAGATGGTGAAGAAGAAAAAAATATCGACAACCTAATGAAGGTATTTGATGCACTGCTAGAAAATAAATGCGATCGTAAGACGACCTTGTTAGCCTTGGGCGGCGGTGTGATTGGTGATCTGACAGGATTTGCTGCGGCAACCTACATGCGCGGTGTGCCGTTTGTGCAGATCCCTACGACCTTGCTGGCGCAAGTTGATTCGTCGGTGGGTGGTAAAACAGCGATCAATCATCCCTTGGGTAAAAACATGATTGGGGCGTTCTATCAGCCGCAGTCGGTTATTGCAGATACGTCGACACTGATGAGTTTACCCACGCGCGAGCTTTCAGCTGGCTTAGCTGAAGTGATTAAGCACGGTGCCATTATTGATGCTGATTTTTTTCAGTGGCAGGAAAAAAATATAGCCAAACTGATGGCGCGCGACGATCACGCCTTAGCGTATTCAATACAGCGATCATGTGAAATCAAGTCTGAAGTCGTGCGTCAGGACGAGCGAGAAACAGGTCTGCGGGCGATTTTGAATTTTGGCCATACCTTCGGACACGCCATCGAAGCTGGCTTAGGTTACGGCGAGTGGTTACATGGTGAAGCAGTCGGTTGCGGTATGGTGATGGCGGCAGATCTGTCTGTGCGCATGGGCTATATGGACGCAGCTGATCGTGATCGTCTTGTAGCTTTGGTTAAGGCAGCAGGCTTACCCACGGTTGCGCCTGATCTAGGTAAAGACAGATGGTTAGATCTGATGGAAGTCGATAAGAAAAATGAAGGTGGCACGATTAAATTTATTCTTCTTAAGCCATTGGGCAACGCTATGGTGACATCAGCGCCAGCAGAACATCTTGAAGCCACGCTTTCTGCTTGCGTGCAAAGTACCCGATGATGCCCGAATTCGAAGCGCATCTCGCGCCTTATGCTGCTCTGGCGGCCACCTCGCCAGGGCGTCAATTCTCAGAGCTAACACCGCCTACGCGCAGTGAATTTCAGCGTGATCGTGATCGTATTATTCATTCCACAGCGTTCAGGCGTTTGGAATACAAGACACAGGTTTTTGTTAATCACGAAGGTGATTTGTTTAGAACCCGTCTGACGCACAGTATTGAAGTCGCGCAAATTGCACGCTCTCTCACACGCAATTTACGTTTGAACGAAGATTTGGTTGAAGCCATTTCTTTAGCACATGATCTTGGGCACACGCCCTTTGGTCATGCTGGTCAAGATGCCTTGAATGCATGCATGAAGGATTACGGTGGCTTTGAGCATAATCTTCAGAGCCTTAGAGTTGTCGATTCACTTGAGCAGCGCTACGGTGCTTTCGATGGATTAAATTTGATGTTCGAAACGCGTGAAGGTGTACTTAAACATTGTTCGCTAACGAATGCGCAACAATTAGGTGATATTGGGCGTCGATTCATAGAGCGTAAGCAGCCAACCCTAGAAGCGCAGTTAGCTAATCTGGCAGATGAAATCGCTTATAACAATCATGATATCGATGACGGTTTACGTTCAGGCTTATTAACGACCGATCAGCTAAATGAAGTGACTTTGTATGCGCGCTATCGTCATGAAGCCGAAAGTCAATTTCCAGGTATCAGCGGTCGTCGAGCGATTAATGAAACCGTTCGACGCATGATCAACGCATTGGTGGATGATCTCATTCAACAATCACGCGCGAATATTCGTCAGGCTGAAATAAAAACTATTGAAGATGTTAGAAATGCGCCACCACTGATCGCATTCTCAGAAAACATGAAGAAAGAAGCGCAAGAGCTCAAGCGTTTTTTACGAACCAATCTGTATCATCATTATCAAGTCAACCGTATGACCAGCAAAGCGCGCCGTATCGTGACGGATTTATTTGATATTTTTATCTCCGGTCCAGAATTACTCCCGCTGGATTATCAGATAGCAGGTGACGATAGAACAGCGCAGGCTAGAAAAGTCGCTGACTACATTGCAGGTATGACAGATCGCTATGCAATGCGCGAGTACCGTCGACTGTTTGCTGTCGACGAGATTTAATCGATAGTTCGCGACGGTATCTCGCTCTGAAATGCCTATAGCCGTTATTAGGCTAAGTGTCTTAACGGGTGCGCGTAATCCGGCCAGGCCGATTCAAAAAAGCCAGCTATCATTTCGGTAGTTACCTCGTGCAGACTCGCCGGATTCCACTTGGGTGAGTGATCTTTATCGATAGCTAGTGCGCGAACTCCTTCGATCACTTCACCATGCTCGAAGCAACGTCTCACCATCGTTCTTTCCATACGAAGACAATCAGCAATATCGAGGGTGGCCGCGCGATGCAGTTGCGACAGAGTGACGCACATCATCAATGGCGATTTTTTCTGCATGCTTGCAAGTGCTTTAGTCGCAAATTCACCCGTGTCGGTGGCCAGTGAGGCTAAGATAGCCGGAACGGAATGTAGAGCGAAATGCTGTTCGATCGCGTCACGCGATTTTGCCAGGCGCGAGTGTGCTGGATCGGCGTGCGTTGCAAAAGGCGCCGCAAAGCTACGCACTGCTTCGCGCAGATCTCCTCGCGCTTCTGCCACCATCGCGTGCAGTGCGGGCAGTTCCGATGAGGGCACGAACACATCGGCCAAGTCAGCATACAGCGCATCTGCCGCTGCAATCATTTCACCCGTCACGCCCAGATAGATTCCTGTGTGCCCAGTCGCTCGTGATAGAAAATGTCCGCCACCGACATCCGGAAACAAGCCTATGCCCACTTCGGGCATCGCCATTTTTGTACGTTCTGTCACGATGCGCATACGCGCTTGCGGGCCTGCCTGAGCGATGCCCATACCGCCGCCCATAACGACGCCATCCATTAATGCAACGTAGGGTTTAGGGTAGTGGTGTATCAAGTAGTTAAGCGCATATTCTTCGCTAAAAAAATCTTCGATGAGTGCCGCGCCATTCATGGAGTTGGCGTTGCCCTTTTCGTGGAAAAAGCGAATATCACCGCCAGCGCAATACGCTTTTTCACCGCTGCCATAAACGAATACTGCTGATATTTCAGCGTCATGGCGCCAATCAAGCAAAGCCTTAGTCATGGCTCTGACCATCTCGAGTGATAAAGAATTTAGTGCTGTTGGGCGGTTCAGGGTGATAACGCCAGTGCGGCCACTGATGTGAGTACGAATAAGATCGGTCATGGGCTATAGGTGAGCTGAGCGCGATATCCATCATGCTCAGCTAGTGCTGATGTCTAAAAATCAGAAGTTTAGCGTCATTCGTAGCAATGGGATTGAAAAGGGAAAAAGTCGGCCTTTCACTTAACAGCTAAGCGAGGCGTCAATTCAGACTAAGCAAGGAAGATAATTCTGGAACGTTATTCGTACTAGAAAAGAGAAAGGGCGCCGCAGCGCCCTTTGTTTTCCTGATTTTTGTGATCAGGCTATTTCTTCGGTTGGACCTTCATAGCGTCGTATTCCTTCGTGCTGATGATCTTGAATACGGCCTTTGTGTTTCAGTACCTGTCGATCCAGTTTGTCCATGAGCAGATCAATCGCGGCATACATATCTTGTGCTTCACTTTCGACGTGAAAATCTTTGCCGCGAGTATGCAAATTAATTTCTG
Organism: uncultured Noviherbaspirillum sp.; assembly: GCA_903846425.1. Lineage (GTDB taxonomy): Bacteria > Pseudomonadota > Gammaproteobacteria > Burkholderiales > Burkholderiaceae_D > Pernthalerella > Pernthalerella communis. The sequence continues at coordinate 955 of CAINAY010000064.1, read as the reverse complement.
CGCGCTGGCGTTTTTCTTTTTCTGTAAGAGAGTCGACGGTAAGCTTGACTGAAATATCGATGACATTGTCGAAATGGCGTTTGATTCGTTCCAGTTTATTTTGTACATACTCCTTCAAAGGGGGAGTTAGTTCCAAATGATGACCACTGATTTTCAGATTCATACACAGCACTCCTTCGCATTGCGTCGCTGGAGGTTCTGGCTCGACCGCCGGCGGCAGGCCGGTAGGAACGCAGCAACGGTGAAAAAACTGGAAAAACTATAAAGACTTGCGCAAATTTACAGGGGGTATTTTTAAGGCCTCGCGGTATTTTGCAACGGTACGCCGCGCGACCACCATGCCCTGTTCACTCAGCATGTCTGTGATCTTGCTATCTGAGAATGGATTTTTTGGGTCTTCGGCTCCTATCAGTTGTTTGATCAAAGCGCGTATTGCAGTAGATGATGCTTCGCCGCCCGTTTCTGTGGCAACGTGGCTGCCAAAGAAAAATTTCAGTTCAAACATACCGTGCGGTGTGAGCATATATTTCTGCGTCGTTACGCGCGAAATTGTGCTTTCATGCAGACCCAGTGTATCAGCAATTTCACGCAGCACAAGGGGCTTCATCGCAACTTCTCCATGGGAGAAAAAATTACGTTGACGATCTACTATCGCTTGCGAGACACGCAAAATAGTATCGAATCGTTGCCGCATATTTTTGATCAGCCATTTGGCTTCTTGCAACTGCGCTGTTAGCGAGCCTTCACCTTTGCTTTGCTTAAGGATACTGGCGTACATGGCATTCACCCTTAGCTTGGGCATTACCTCGCGGTTGAGGCTGACTTGCCATTCACCTTTTGTACGTTTGACAATAACATCCGGCACCACGTAGTCGGACGCATCGCCGGCGTAGGCAGCGCCTGGGTGTGGATTGCAAGAGCGGATCACGGCTTGTGCTTCGCGTAAATCTTCGTC
>CAINAY010000063.1 GCA_903846425.1 uncultured Noviherbaspirillum sp. | reverse complement strand
CGCCCTGAATGCATACACGCATGCGTTAGCCATAGATCACTCGTTGAACCACTCTAAAAAAATTCATAAATCGAACTAATGATCGATATTAGGTCGGATATTTGAATTGTTAATGCGCACACTAGCAACTTGTGCGAATTCAACACATTTGGTGCAATCTGTTTCCATAATTCACTTAGCTGTTTATCAATCATGCTGGGTTCGCGAAAGATCGCAGGCTTTAGCCTGATTGAATTAATGATTGCGCTAGTCATCGCTAGCCTACTGGCGACGGTCGCTTTACCTGCCTACCGCGATCACATGATACGTGGCGCTATTCCTCAAGCAACCGGTGGCCTGAGTCTGTTTGCCATGCGAATGGAAGAGTACTACCAAGATCATCACACCTACGCTAGTAGTACTAGCTGCGGTGCTACCACGCCGGTGAGCGAGAAATTTAGCTTTAGTTGTGTCACAGCTTCCGGGGGACAGTCGTATGTGTTGACCGCTGTTGGAATTAGCGGCGACCTGACTGCATTTTCTTATACCTTGGATGAGACGGGCGCTGCGAAGACAGTGGCTTTACCTACAGCGTGGGGAGATGTTCCATTGAATTGTTGGATCATTAAAAAAAATGCCACCTGCTGAATACGCTATGAGCGTTGTGTATGAATGATTATTCAGGTTTTTCGTTAATCGAGTTATTAATTACCCTGACAGTTTTATCTATCGTGCTTGCGATAGGGGTGCCATCCGTAATCGGCTGGGTTCGCGCTATGGAGGTGAGGAGTAGTGCAGAAAGTCTACGCAGCGCGCTACAGCGCGCTCGAGCCGAAGCTGTTGCGCGAAACACGCGCGTACGAATTAGCCTAAGTGACACAACGGGTAATCCGGGTTGGAATGTGACATGCGTCAATGTCACCGCCGCGTGTCCTGCGTCGCTACTTAGTCACACGATAGAAACGAACAGCTTAATACGTTGGGGAGCCACGCTGCTGGCGAGTTCATCAAAGATGACAACCGCGCTAAAAGCCGGTGCCACCTTGCCCGGCACTATCGATTTTTTTCCTTTAGGTGATGCCCCCCAAGTTACGGGCGGCACAGACATTGCGCGCGTTGATGTGATTCACTCTGGCACCAAAGATGATGTAAGACTTGTTTTAAGGATAGATGGCGCAGGCAATATCCGTTTGTGCAATCCGTCACGTCCCACAGATCATCCAGAGGCATGTCATTGATGAGTGTCAGAGCAAACTTTATTCGTTATCAACGCGGCAGTAGTTTGCTGGAAGGTTTGCTCGCAATTATATTATTTTCAATTGGCTTGCTGAGTTTGTTAATGCTGTTATCAGCCACGCTAATTGAAAGCAGTAATGCGCGGTATCGAATCGAAGCGAGTTTACTGATTAGCGATCTGGTATCCCATATGTGGATAGGTGATCACACATTAACTGGTTTAAAGACTCGTTTTGCAGATGCGACGTCGACAGACTACCAAAGCTGGTTTACATCAGTAAGTAATCGATTGCCGGGTGTTTCAGCAAAGACGAACGCACCGCAGATTACGATTGATGATGCACGTAATGTGACCGTGACTATTCGCTGGCAAGTCCCCGGAGATAGCACATCGCATCAGATG
>CAINAY010000062.1 GCA_903846425.1 uncultured Noviherbaspirillum sp. | reverse complement strand
ATGAAGTCATTAAATACAATATTGCCATCATCCGAGTTACTGATCGCCTGGATGATTTAGTGAAGCAAAAGGATCTGGATGCAAGTTACTATCGCGGTTTGATAGCCTATGAGCGCGGTAAATTCTATGTTGGTAGAGCGACCTTAATCACAGACCCCGACTTTATATTATCTGCTACCGTGTTTCGTCGTTATGCTCTTGACCAATTCAAGCTAGCTGAAAAGAATTTAATGATTAATGCTGCCATTAAGAACCCTGATGCTTGCAAATACTTGGGAGAAATTGCTGATCTTGGCTATGTTGGAATAAAGAATAAAGATAAGGCAACCGATTTTTATTACTGTGCTGCGATGAGCTATCTGGATATTGGCAAGAAGAACGCTGCGGCAGATATGTACAATGCCATGAGAAACTCAGCTATTCATAATGACCCGCGCACCATTGAAGTGTATGCGCGTCTTCATAATAATGAATCCATGTCTAATGCGCGTAAATCAATTAGCCAAACTAGTCGCTTAGATTCAGAAACAAGTAAAATTTCTCGCCAATAAGGAGAGCATCAAGATGAATCCAAAAGTCGATATGTTGTTTGGCTATCTCAAAAAGCTGCTCATCTGGCTTGTTGCCCCTTTGGGATTCATCGTATTCATTTTTTTCCTTGGTGAACAATATGAGGTTGGGCGTCTTTCAGCGGTAGCGAGCTGTGAGGGAAGTATTAATACGCAGTCGTGTATTCGTAGTAAAGGGTATTTAGCAAGTGAGCCGTATTACCCAGATTTGGGCCGCCGTTATATTGGTGGGTTTGCCCGATTAGTGGGTAGTGATCTCGGCGCCAGTTATCGTGTTGAGCCCAAAGCAGCCCCCTTAGTCAATGCTAAACCAGCTGGCGATAATGCCGAGGAAGATGAAGATCTGAAGGATTTGCCACCTAAGGCTGCCGATGCAGCAGCACCCAAAGCACCGGCTAAGAAGTAATAAACCTGTAGATTTCTGCTTAATCAATATGCGAATTTTTTTGATTCTAGTCTTCAGTCTTTTTGTGGTCGCCTGTTCGGATTATCAACGTGCACGATCTGCCTATGAGGGTGGCGACTATCAAAAAGCATTTGAACTCTTTAAAAAGCTATCCGAGTCTGGCGATACTCGAGCGGAATACGATTTATCAAAAATGTATTTACAAGGAATTGGTACTAAGCAAGATGTTGGCCAAGGCTGGTTTTGGATGATTAAAGCAGCAGATCATGGCAATACGATGGCGATGGTGGAGCTGGGTGGTCGCTATGAGTATGGGGTCAATTTGGAGAGGGACGAGACCCAAGCAGTCTTTTGGTTCAAAAAAGCAGCACTTGCAGGCAGCTCGGTTGGAAGCTATAACCTCGCAAAAATGTACATGGATGGTAGAGGGGTAAAGCAAGACCCTGCTCGAGGCTATGCCTGGTTGGTCATATCTGCTCAAAAGGGCGGTAATCCGATTGCCAAGGCAGAAGCAGATGCATATAAGGCTAAATTAAGCCCTGAGCTGCAGGTGAAATCTGATCAAATGGTAAAACAGCTAGAGGCTGACCCAAATTTCTAAAAATTAATATAAATCAACACCTTATCAAGGTTATTCGGATTAAATTAAACAAATCAGCCTAGAATTGCACTACTTTGGTTAGCCAAATGGTAGAAGGTCCTGCAGTTTTTTGATATAAAGAGGGTCCTAGAAAAATTTTGGGTTTTGAGCAATGAATGAAGTGCAGTTTTCTGAAACAAACTTTCTACGTTTAGCAAGTGTCATATGCCTTGGCATCGCGGATATTTTATTGGTGGCTGACCTTTGGTGGATGTTTTTCAACCTATTTATCATCGCATTGCTTTCGGAGCTTTTACGTAAGCGCCTTTACGAGGCAATGCTGTACAACTATGAAGTTGAGAATCGTAATCGCAAGCTTCAGCAAATGAAAGAGCATGCTGAACGATTGATGCAGATGAATAATAAAAATAAAGCAAAATAGCGCATTGCACTTTTTGATCAGAAAGTATTCTT